>JADFHG010000163.1 GCA_022567365.1 Planctomycetota bacterium
GTTTCGCCTGGAGAACGCGACCGCGACGGCCGCGGAAATCAATATCGCATTCGACGGTGGCGGGTCATCGTCGGATCCCGGTCCGACATCGATACGAATACTGGCCGGTGAGTTCTCCGACGGAGACATTATTTGCGGGCAGACCTACATCGTATCCGCGGTTGTCGATGATGACGGTGACACACCGGTCGTGTTCTCGGGCGACGGGACCGGCACGCTCGGTTTCGACGGCGCTAGCGTGGGACCGTCCGGGCAGCGCCTGCTCGTGTTCGGCGATCACTACGCCTGCGGGGAGACGGTGGTCGTGCGCATCACGGACGACGGCAGCGGCATTGGCGCCAGCACGAGCGACACGCCTCTGGGGCAAATCAACGTCTTTTCCAACGGCGATTCCGTGCCCGCGCCCGATCTGCCCGATCCAGACGAGGCCGGCGGCGATACCGGGGTCATGGACGTGACCATCATTGTTGTCAACGACGTCGAGAGTACCATTCAGCTCAATGTCGCTTCCGGCAATGGAAACTTGGCCGAGACCGGCGGCGCCGACGTCACGGACGAATTCGACGTGCGTGTGTCCCCGTTTACCACGACCGTAGGTACCGTGGCCTGCCCGCAGGAGTTCATTTTCGCGGTCGCCCACCTCGAGCCGTTGGAAACGACCTTCGGTTCCGGCGACGGCAGCATCTTCACCGGCGACGGCGCAAACAACTTCCATGGTATCGTTCTCACGGGAGACGGGACCGGAACGGCCGGGTTCGATGAAGAGAGCATCGCCGTCGACCGGGGCAGGTTGTTGCAACTGAACACGCACTTTCAGTGTGGGGACACGATCACCATCACGATTGACGCCACCAACAATCAGTTCAAGTTCGACTCCGAGGGCAACGTCGTCACGGACGTGTCCGGCAATCCGGAAATCAATTACGGCACCGGCAGCGGTCGGGTCGCCGTCGCCCTGACCGAGTAATACCACTCCTTCACCGTGTCGGCACGGGGCCAATGTCGCGCCGGCGAACCAGTTTTCGGCGTACAGACCGCCGGAGCGCCCCGCCCGATAACCGACTCCGGAAACCCTGCCGCGATATCCCCGCCGCACGTCTCGGCACTGCTCCCTCGCTGGCGGTTCGCGGGGCGGACGGGGCGACGCCGACGGTTCACGTACGCACGGCACGCCTGCCGACCTTCGATAAAGTGGGAACGGAACACCTGAGACGCGACCACGTCCAATATCTTACCTGAACCTCCACCCCTGGCGGGCAAAACGGAATCGGGCGCGAGTTTTCCGTTCAAGCCCCTTGTATCAAGGGCGTAACCGGGATAGGATACGGCCTAGGCTTGTTCGACCGTTGCCGTCACACCGCGGAGCGCACGTAGGTTCGTTGTGGGGGCGGCGCGCGTAATGGCCTGTTGAAAAAAGTGTGGCACGGGTTTCCAGCCCGTTATTTTCACCGGCAAACGGCCTGCCCCCTTGCGGGTGCCGGTGTCACACCCAAGAATTGCCTTTTTCAACAGGCTGCTAATGCGCCGGCGCGAAGGACAAGTGCGGTGGGGAAGACGTTGCAGCACACCTGAGGGGTTTCCGGGAGTGCAATCGGTGGGGAGTAGCAACCAGTTCTCTTTCGTTTCAGAACAAACAGCTTGATGTTTTACGAGCGGATACTGTGTCCGCGCTAGCGGACAGTGTGCGCCCGTGGTGGGAAGAAGGAATCGTTGGGGAGGAGACCGACCGGGAAAGGTTCGTCTCGCGACGTACAGTCTTTAAGAGAAAGAGGTGGACATGATGCGCGGCAAGAATTGGGGCTTCGGCCTGATTGCCTGTATCTGTTGCGGGGCCACGATGGTGGCCAACGGAGCCGAGCGACAGGCACAAATTGCAAATTCGTTTGGGGCCACGGCGTGGGTCGGACAGACCCCCCCGAAGGACCGCGGCGACAGTCCGAAGACCAAAGCCTCCGGCCCGTCCGTCGGCAACGTAGTCGACGCACAGGGCGGCGTGGCCGGCGTATGCGGCGCTTGCGATTCCGGCGGAATCTGCGATCTGCAGGTCGGGATCCTCGCAGCCGGACTCTTCCAGCAGTGCGACGATGGGCAGTGGGTGTCGCTCGGATTTCCGATCAACACGGGTGGCGGTATGGTCGATACCATCACGATGGTCCACAACACCAACACTGGTGTCGGTGACCTTTACTTGATGGGCGGCACGTGCGGCGGTCCGGATGTCACGACCATCCTGGCGTCGCTCGGCCCGGTCATCGTAGGCGCACCGTCCGGCGTGCCGGTCGACTACGTGTTTGATCCGGTGCTCACTTCAGCGGACGACCCGACATGGATCATCGCCGTATTTGAGTCGTCCTTCTCGTTCGACGTTGCCTTCAACAGCGCGACGATCGGAACGCCCAATTCGGCCTTCGGAAACCTGGACGGTTTTCCTGGTCCGGGGGAGTGGCAGGATCTGAACAATTTCGGTTTCGGAGCGTGCTACTGCGTGGACCTGAGCTTGACGAATCAGGATCCGAATACACCGGGGTGCATCGTACCCGTATGTGGTGACGGCTTCTGCTCCGCCCCGGATGAGACCTGCGCAAACTGCGAAATCGATTGTGGCGAGTGCCCACCGCTGTGCGGCGAGGGCGCCGGCGACTGCTGCGACGCGGCCGGCAACGGTACGCCCGGCTGCAATTGCGAGTCTTGTTGCGAGTGCATCTGTGCGTGCGATTCGTTCTGCTGCGAGACTGAATGGGACGATCTCTGTGCGACCGACGGTCTTCCCAACGGTCTTAATTGTGGTGCGTCGAACCCGAACGGTCCGTGCGTCAAGCAGTGCGGCGAGTGCTTTGGTGGCGAGTGCCCGAGCGACGTGCCCCCCTGCAATGCAGCGATTCTCAAGGCCGACCCGGCGGATGGCACGCGTGACGCGCGTCAGCCGTTCGGTCCCAACGACGATCCATCCGATCCGGCCGCGCGTCAGGGTATCGGCTCGGCCGATGCGCCGATCGTGCTCACGTTGGACGGCGAGGGTCTCGGGACCGAGTGCTTCGCCCTCTGCGAGACCAATCCGGACGGCGTGCTCGGTGCGAACGGCATCGCGAGCGTGACGGAAAGCCCGGCGGGCTCCTACGCGATCGTGCTGAATCACGCGATCGCTCCGGGTGAATGGACCAACATCCTCGTGGGCGAGGAGGGTGCTTCGGTGGCGTATCTGTCGCTGCCGGCGGACTCCAACGCGGACGGGCTGAGCAATGCGAACGACGTCCTTTCGCTGATCAACTTCCTGAACGAGACGGAGGAGCCGCCCTTCGGTATCTTCAGCATGGACATTGACCACAGCGGCGCGTCCAACGCGAGCGATATCCTGCGGATCATCGACCTGCTCAACGGTGGTGGCAATCTCGACGAATGGCTCGGCGCGACCGCGCCGGACAACGATTGCGAGCCGCCCGTGTGCGGTCCCGGTGCCGGTGACTGCTGCGAAGCCAACGGCTCGCCCGGTTGCGACGATGTCGACTGCTGCGAGGCGGTCTGTGCGGTGGATTCGTTCTGCTGCGAGGTGACTTGGGAAGCAGTTTGTGTTGACGAGGCGATCGATATCTGCGGTCTCGAATGCCCCGAAGGCGATTGCTGCGACCCGAACGGGACCGGCACGCCCGGTTGCGACGACGACGACTGCGAGGCGGCGGTCTGTGCGGTCGATCCGTGGTGCTGCGACATCGAGTGGGATGGGGAGTGCGCTGAGGAGGCGTTCGATCTTTGTGGTGACCTCTGCGGAGACAACAATGACTGCGCCGGCGCGAACGAGATCTTCGACGGCCTGACGCCGTTCAGCACGCTAGGTGCGACGACGGACGGCAACGTGCACGCGGGCTGCGATTTTGACGGCCAGACGTACAACGACATCTGGTTCGACTACGTCGCGTCCTGCTCGGGTACGCTCACCGTCACGACCTGCGAAGAGAGCGGGGGTTCGGCGGACTATGACACCGACTTGGTCATCTACAATGGTTTGGGATGCATCCCGACGGACGCCGATCTGCTTGGATGCGACGACGACACCATCGGTTGTGCCGATTTCCACTCGTTTATGGAAGTTCCGGTTACGCAGGGCGACGCCTACAAGATCCGCGTTGGCGGTTGGCAGGAAACCGACTCGGGTACCGGAAACCTCCTCATTAGCTGCGAGGCCGATCTGTGCGGTAACGGTCAGTGCGACGGCAACGAGACCCCTTGCAGTTGCGAGGCGGACTGCGGTCCCTGCGAATTCCCCGACAGTTGCGCCGGTGCGCTCGATATCTCGATCGGCTCGACCCCGTTCGACAACATCGGGGCGACGGACGACGGCCCGGTGATATGCGGGTTGATGGGTTCGGACGTCTGGTACAACTTTACCTCCGACTTCACGGGAAACCTGGAGGTGAGTACGTGCGGGAGTGGCTTTGACACCGTGGTGTCGGTCTACGACGGTTGCGCCTGCCCGCCGGGACCCAACTTGGCGTGCAACGACGATACCTGCGGTTTGCAATCGACGGTTGTCGTCGCGGTGGTGGCTGGTGGCTGCTATAAGTTCCAATTCGGTGGGTTCAATGGCGCCCAGGGTGCGGGGACCATCACCCTCACGGAGCAGGTGCCGCTGGCCAACGACGCTTGCGCCAACGCGATCCCGATCTTCGATGGCAATACCGCCTATAGCAACACCGATGCCACCACCGACGGTGGGCCTTTGTGTCTTGCGTGCCAAAGGGGGGTGTTCGATCTTGCCCTCGGCGCTGACATCTGGTTCACGTACGAAGCCACTTGCACCGGTACCCTCGAGGTGAGCACATGCGACCAGGTGGACTATGACAGTCGTTTGGCGATGTACCTCGGAACGGATTGCCCGACGGGTCCGGCCCACGCGTGCAATGATGACGGTCCCAATTGCGCGAATTTCACCTCACTGATGTTGAGCGAAGTCAATGAGGGCACGACCTATCTGCTTCGCGTCGGCGGATTCGGCGATCCCGCTGCCACCGGCAGCGGTACGCTGAGCGTCACGTGCGGGGTCGGCGGTCCGGGTCAGGACGGCATCTGTCCATGATGACTCGTGGGACGGCACTTGTACCGGCGAGGCAATGGACCTGTGCTCGTTCTTCGCGGATATGCAAGGACGACACGCGCTAACCGGGCGTCCTGCGCCTGAGAGGCCCGCGAGGGAATCGTAGCTCGATCAAGCCCCCCGTGGCCGACGCCGCGGGGGGCTTTTCTTGCGCGCATGGGCTTATAGGGCTGGCCCTTCTTGCTCGGTGCTGATCGCCCTACTTGACACAGCCAGGGGGAATGCTCGTTCGAACCGCTGCCGCTCCATTGGCACGGCGTTGTACGGTTGTACGGTTGCGCAGCCGCCGAGCATGCGCGCACCCCAACCGAAGGAGGTTGCTCGCTCGAGTGTGCCGCTCGCCTGCGGTCGGCGGTCTTCGGGATCGTGCGTTTTACTTGCGTTCGATCACGTCGAAAGTGAAGATCGGGGTCACATCGTCCATCGCGTCCATCGCCCACGCTTTGTCGAGAACACCCTGGGCGCTTTCGGGTGTCACCACGCCGTCGGCCATGCGGTTGAACTTCGTGACGATCTCGTCGTCGGTCATCGGGTTCTCCGCGTGGCCGCGCGGGAAGTCGACGCGCTTATTCACCTGTGTCCCATCGGAGCAGGTAATCGTGATGTCGTTCGGGATGCCTTTAGGATAGGCCTTGTTGAGCTCGACGTCTTCGACGATCGTCGTTTTGTCGATCAGGTCGAGAATCTTCGGATCCGTCAGCCGGTCTTTGTCGAACGTCGCGAGGGTCACGTCGCCGTCGAGCAGGGCGGCCGCGCAGCAGTAGAACATCGAGTGGTCGGCCGTCTCGCGCGACGTGGGGCGGAGCTTCTCCGGTTCGCTGCCGATGATGCTGACCGCGGCCTCGAAGCTCTTGATGTGGATCTTCGATATGTCCTTACCCTCGATCCGCGGACGCATCTGCAGGCAGGCGTCGATCGCCGATTGCGAGTGATATTCCGCCGGCCAAAACTTGATGTAGGTCTTGTCGATCATGAAGTCGCCCGCTTCGCCAAGCACGACGTCTTTCGCGGTGGGTATGTCGAGCTGGTGCATCAGTCCTTTCGGCCCTTCGAAGATCTCGTTGGGACCGGTCATGCCCCGCCGCGCGAGGTCGGCCGCGAAGATGCCGTTTCGTCCCGCATTGGCGAATGCGCATGCCTTCCAATCGGAGATTTGCCCGGTCCGTGTCTGCCGCGTGGTGATGTTGCACACCCCGGCGAGACCGAGCGCGTGCTCGAGCTGATCCTCGGTAAGCCCCCAGAGCTTGCCGGCCGCCAGCGCGGTCGAGAGCGCCCCGTATGTCACGTGGTCCCAACCGCCCGCGCGAAGGCTGGCCGCGTCGCAGAGACGACATTGAATCTCATAGGCGATCACGATCGCGAGGATGATGTCCTTGCCGTTCTTGCCGGCCGTCTGCCCGGTCGCGACGGCAGCGGGGATGTTGTCCGACGGGTGCGCGGGTTCGAGGCTCAAATACGTGTCGTTGTAGTCGAGGTAGCGCACCATCGTGCCATTGGCGAACGAGGCCAGGTCAGGCGGCGTGTGGTGGTTGGTGCCCCAAACGGTCGCCGACGGCGGCGGATCGTTGACCGCCATCGCCTTGGCCCGCGCGACACGGGCCGGTCTCGACCAATACGCCCCGAACGTCGTCGCGAGCGAGTCGATCACCCGTCGCTTGACCTCGTGGATGGTCTTTTCGGGCAGGTCTTCGTATTTCAGTTCATTGACCCATTGGGCCATTTTTCTTGCGATTGTCATCGAATACCTCTGAATTCAGCATGTCCAGACTGTACATTGCCAAGAGCGATCAGCGAACCAGGGCACCGCGAACGGCAAACCTCGCGCCGATGTTCCCGATCCGAACCGCGACCGTAAGGGAGCGGCCTCCCCCGAGCCGCGGGCTTCAGCCCGCGCGATGCTTCGGATGCTGCGATGTTTCACCGTTTCGCTCCATCGGCAGGAGACGCGATGCCATGGATACTCCGTGCGACGAAAAGTTCTCACGGACCCAGGTACAATCCGAACTTGTGAGGATCCGTAAGCGCGCACGTCATGTCAAAATAATGATGAGCGCGTCTCCGTAACTCGTGACTAAGACCGTTATCGACGAACCAGAGGAACACGTTCTTGCCGAGATTGGTGACTGCATCCACGAGTGGGACGTAGTCCTCATCTCCGGCAACGAGCACCGCAGCGTCGTAGTTATCTCTAAACGCGTGCGTCAGCATATCCGTCGTTAGGGATACATCGACGCGCTTGGAGCCCTTGCCTTTGGTCCGCGCGTACACGTTTGGTGATTCAATGCCCAGCGCTTGTAGGCTATCATGCACACGGCCGCGCTTGTCCGAGTCGCCCATTACCGATGTGTAGTAATGGCGGCGAATGACATCACAAGATCGATGGTGGTGCATATTGAGTTGTTCTGTCCACACATAGACATCGCGTTCGTATTCGATTCTTGGCGCCGGCTTGCTTTCTCCAAGGACAGCCCCAAATCGTATTGCGAGATTCTCGCCATCGACGAACACCATGACACGGGTCGAGCCGATGTGCTGCGGAAAGGGGTACGTTTGGTTCGTTTTCATCACGGACCTTCCGGTTAGAGTTGACCGCAGTCAGGACGGCGTTTGCCCCAGTGAACCGCCCTGATTCGGGCAGACCGCGCGGGCTGAAGCCCGCGGCCC
>JADFHG010000164.1 GCA_022567365.1 Planctomycetota bacterium
TCAGCTTCGGCGAGGAGGAAGTCTACATCCTGCGCCCACGGATGAAAAACTGTGGTGAGATCGTGTTCACCCGTGACCTTCATTGGCAGACCACGAGCGAGATACTTCGCTACGACAACGGATTCATCGAGCAGTTGACCACCAACAACACGCCGGATGCGTTTCCCGACATCAACGACGCCGGGACGGTCGTATGGAATCCCGACAACGACTCGCAGGGAAGCGGAGATATCGCCATTATTGACGACGGAATCGTGAATTTCATAGGCAACGGTACCCTCCCGCGCATTAACCTTTCGGGCAAAGCGGTATGGTCCGACCTGGCGTTCTCACAGCAGCCCTGCGCATTCACAAAGGCGATTATCTTCTTTGAGGGACTGTCCACAACCATCATCCACAACGATGGTCTGTCGAACCAAACGCCAGTGATCAACGACAATGACGACATCGCTTGGACGCGATTCGATTTCTGCCCTGGTGGGCAGGGTTGGGAGGCAGACATCTACCTTTGGCGCGATGGCGTAGCGACGGCACTGACCTCGGATCAGTTACAGCCAACGGCGCCTTCAATCAACAACAAGGGACATGTTGCCTGGAATACTAAGGACCACGTGACGTTGGTCCGCCGCATCGAATTGTGGGAGAACGGCGACACGTCCATTCTCACTGACTGGGGATCGTCACCCAAACTCAACGACAACGGCGATATCGGATTCTTTCGATGGTACGACACGCTGGACATCGCCCAGGCATGGATCTACTACGACGGAGCGTTCCTCCAAATCTTCAATGACGCGAGCTACAGCTTTGTCTACGACATCAATAACTTTGCGGAACTGGTGATGGCCGTTGGGATATTCCCGGCAACGGACGTTGGATACATGCGCCGCATCCGCACCGGCGAGGCCGACTTCGACGGGCACATCGACCTGAGAGACGCCGCCGCATTTCAGAACTGCATGACCGGTCCGGGCGACTTCGACGGAACCGTAGGCGGGTTCGACCGCCTCTGCGACTGCCGCTTCCTGGACATCGACCACGACCGCGACGTGGATCGTGATGACTACGCCCTCTTCGCCACCGCGATGACGGGACCGGAATGACCCGCTCACTTACGTTCGGGGCTCGGATCCGGTCGCGGTTCGGATCGCGCATGGCGGGTCCGGAGTAACCCACGGCCTCACGGTCGTGCTTTCCGAACATCGACCACGCGCGCGAGGTGGACGCGGGCGACTCCCCGGAAGACTGGACGGTGTTTGTCTTCCGGCGAGCCGGATCGGCGTTGGATTGACTCTGTCCGCACGGTGTGCCCATCGGCATCAAGACGCGGCACGTTCAACGAGGTCGCGCGCGGACCGGTCCAGGTCGAGTTTCATTGCGATCCCGCGGGCGGCGGGTGTCATCTTTTTGATCGTCGACCGCAGAATACGCACGGTCTGCTCCTCACCCCATTCGTCAATGTAACCCGCGAGCTTGGTCTGCAAGAAAACGAGGCAGTCCGCGTCCTCGAGGGCCTGCGCCTCGGGGTCCGCCGGCCAATTGCTCCGGGTGATGAACGCGCGGACCTTGCCGATGACGTCATCCGTGTATCCGCAATCCGCGAGGATCTTCGCGGTCTGGTCGGCGTGAAAATCCGCCAACGCCGTGCGCCATTCGTGATACCCGATGGTTGTTTTCGGGTACGTGTCGCGCGGGATCATCCACCGGCGGATCGTGTGCCCGCGAGCGGCGAGAAGGAGCACTTCGGAAGGGTCGTCAACCAGTTTCTCGACCCATTCGTAGACCCGCTGCGCGAAGAGCAACTCGCGCGGCTGCTCGATACCGTCTACCATTTCCTTGCGCGGATCGTGCCGGTTTGCCTCGTCGATGGCGACGATGGCGGACTGGAAACGTGGATCATCGGACCGTGAATCATCGGACATTGTCTTGGTCTTTCGGTTGCACGGGGCGCGGTCACGATCCGCTGCACACGGCGATTCGGATCGGACGACGACGAGATTCGGCGCGCCAGCGCACGTGTGGGGCCGTTCGTTTTTGCCTCAACGCTATGCTATGACCCTTTCCTTCGGAAAACCACCCCCCACAGGAATTACCGGCCGAATCGAGACGAAATCCATCGAGCGCGAGCCGCGCGTCGGCACCGTCTTCTTGGAAAAGCCCTGAGCGATATCGCCGACACCTCCCGTTCGCTCGCCGCGAGCGGGGCCGCGGGTTCGCGCGGGTTCGCGCGGGTCCGTGTGGCGGGCACGACCCGCATCAACGTGGCGGAAACCACCGCCAGGGACTGGACAAGAACATCCCCTGGCGCGTGAGATTCGGACCGAGCGGGCGTTTTTTTTGGCGGACGGTTGCGATCACCGGGGGTCGATCTTCGTCTATAACACAGAAGCGGTGCAAACACGCGGCCGCAAGCCGAGACGCCAGTGAAGAACGAGCACGGTGATCTTCGAGAAGAACTCCAGCATGGCTACCGGTTCGCCCTAGCGCTGACGCATGATCGAGCGCGCGCTGAAGACCTGGTACACGAAGTCGTTCTGCGGTTCGTGCGCTCCGAGCACCAGGTAACTCGTTGGGTGCTTTTTCGATCGATCAAGAACTTGTTTATCGACGAGCTGCGCAGGTCGCAAGCCCGTCCCGAGTTGGTTCCGTTTGACGAGAACGTCGCTTGTTCGATACCGGCGCGGGATGACGCCGAGTGGGATGAACCGCTTCATCTTTCCAATGGGACGCTCACACATGCTCTGGCGAAGATTCGGCCCGAGGAACGAGCGGTGATTTATCTCGCGGCAGTCGAGGAACTGACGGCGCAAGCGATCGCGGATCTCCTCGAGTGGCCGCGGAGCACGGTGTTGAGCCTGCTAGCGCGGGGCAGGGTGAAACTCCGCGCGCATCTCGAGGAGCAGGTGGACGGATGAAACCAGGTATGTCGCGAGGCCTACGAGAACATCTGAAGGAGCACTACCTGAGTGAGTCTCTCGCGACGGAGCGGTTGAACGAATTGCATGATCTTCTCCGTGGCGACGAGATTCCGCAGCGCTCGAGCAAGAGCCGCGAGGTGCGTCTTCGTTTCTATGTGCGCGTGTCCGCGGTGGCCGCGAGCCTCGCGTTGGTGGCGATACCCTTGTCATATGAGCTTGGCAAGCGGGCGGGTATGTCCTCGGCGGAATTGCAAGCTTCCGGTCGCCGAGAGGACGGCAATCGGGTGATTCCGGATCACCCCGCGGTCCGTTTGGTGGCGATCAAGATGCACGCCGACTGGTGCAATCGGTGCCCTCTGATCGCGCCGATCTTCGACCGCATCGAACGAGACTACGGGGCGAGGGCCGTTCTATTCGTGACCCTCGACGTTACAGACGATGTTCGGCGGCGGCAATCCGAGCAGCTCGCGGATGCCCTCGGCATCAGATGGATACTGGACCGGGAACTTCGGACCGGAATCATCGCGCTCGTGGATCGCGCCAAGCAAGAAATACTCGCGATCGCCAGTGAGCCGGACGATGGGCCGTTATTCGCATTGGCCATCAGCGACCGTTTGCCGGACTGATCGGATCGGCGCGCTCGCGCGAGTGCGCAATCAAGATTCTACGGTGCTCAACCGGTTCTTGCGGGGCGTCTCGCGAGCCGGCACACCGTCCAACAAAAGGAGAAACCACGATGAAGAAAACCTCGAAATGCTACCTGGCCTTCAGCGTACTTGCCGCGGCGCTCTTGGGGCTGTCCGCGGTTTGGGCGGATGCCGAGGAACAAGGATCAGACGCGCGCCGCGCATCCGAGGGGGCCAGCGTGATCGTCCTGCGGACTTCCGCGCAATGGTGCACGGTTTGCACCTCCGCGAAGAGCGCGTTTTCGGAGCTGAAAGACAAACTCAGCGCCGAGCCCGTACTCTTCGTCACGCTGGACCGCACGGACAAGGCCTCGACACGACAGGCCGTGTATCTTGCCAACGCGCTCGGCATTCCAGAATCGCTCGGGGATGGCTTGGGCAAGGTTGGAACGGTTACGATTGTCGATGCTCAATCAAAGCGGCTCATTTCGACAACCCCACTCAGCCCGAATGTCGACGCTATGGCACGGACAATCAAGAAAGCGCTGGCTTCGGGGTCTTGAATCGCGCTGTATCAAAACAACGGGTGTTGCCGGCCTGTTGAAGAACCCAACGGCGGTGTTGTTGACCCACGTACTTTGGTATTCCACGGCCGCCACGGGGGGCGGCCGCTACTCTCTCAAAAGGCTAGTAGGACCGAACGATCGCCCGCGCGGGTGGCCGCAAGACCGCGGACCATTCGCGCGGGTTCCCTTTTCAGTAAGCAAACGGGACCTGATTATTGCGGGACAAAGATGATCAATGATGGCACGCGCTTGCATCCTCGAGACAAGCGGTGAGCCGGTCGGTACCGAATGGTCCGTCATGTCGTTGCCAGGCGCTCGAGCACGGCCGTCAGAAACCGCCACGCCTTTTGAACGGTCTCCACGTAGACCCGCTCCGCCGGACTATGAGCGCCGACGATTGTGGGTCCGATCGACACCATGTCCATTCCCGGCACGCGGCGATCGATGATGCCGCACTCGAGCCCCGCGTGAATCGCCGCGACATTCGGGGGCTTGCCGAAGAGCCCTTCGTATTCCGCGCGAACCGTTGCCAAGAGCGGCGACTCTACGTTGGGATCCCATCCGGGATAGGCGTTGCCCATCTCGACGGCAGCTCCGGCGAGCCGACCCGCCGCCGCGATCTGCCGAAGTGTCATATCCTGCCACCACACCGATGAGCTACGCGAGAGCGTGCCGACTTCCAGTTGGACGGCCGCGTCGTCGGCTGGGGCCGAGCACTTGACGGTCGCCAGATTGTTCGACGTCTCGACCAGACCGGCGACGTTTGGGTGCATCCCGAGGACGCCGTTCGGCAGTGCAGTGAGCAGGCACGTGAGTCGCCGACTGTCTTCGATCGAAAGGGCAGGCACCGCGTCGCCTTTGGGCTCCACGTCGACGTTGATCGTGAGATCGGGCTCTTTGTGCTCGCGTGAAGCCGTCTCGCGCAGTGACGCGGCCGCGGCGCGCAGTTTTTCCGCGCTGCCCGCCGGTCCGCTAACGAGCGCGGAGGCTTCGCGCGGAATCGCGTTGCGCTGACTGCCCCCTGAAATGTCGGCGATTCGCAGCTCGCCATGCGCGCCCGGCGCCAACAGGACCGCGAGTATTTTGATGGCGTTGCCACGATTCTCGTGTATGTCGCAACCGGAGTGACCGCCGCGAAGCCCGGCGACCGTCACGCGCAGGGCCTCGCAACCGGGTTCCGCAGCCGACCTCTTTAGATCCCACACCAGCGTGGTATCGGCGCCGCCGGCGCAACCGATGTAGATCGAGTCTTCCTCTTCGGCATCGATGTTGATCAAGCTTCGTCCCGCGAAGAAGGACGGCTCGAGCGCGAACGCGCCGGTCATCCCCGTCTCCTCGTCGATGGTCATGAGCAATTCGAGCGGTCCGTGCGCGACGTCCGGCTCGGTCGCGGCGGCCCATGCCATCGCGACCCCGATGCCGTTGTCCGCCCCGAGCGTGGTGCCGTCGGCCCGTACGATGAGCTTACCGGTGCTTTCCTCGTTTTCGATAATCAGACGGATCGGGTCGTGATCGAAATCGTGCTTCGAATCCGCGTTCTTCTCGCACACCATGTCCAGGTGGGCCTGCAGGACGATGATCGGCGCTTGCGCGCAGCCGGGAGACGCCGGAACTTCGATGACGATGTTGCCGACATTGTCCTCGCGGAACGCGAACCCGGCCGACTCCGCCAGATGTCTGACGTGGGCGCGCACGCGGTCCTCCTTCTTCGAAGGTCGCGGCGTGGCGGCCAGACCGGCGAAATAGCGCCATACACCCTGCGGTTTCAAGTCCTCAACGTTGGCGGGGATCGCGGCGGTAGTCACATTCACACCTCTTGTGGTTGGGTCCATGCTGGTTGGTCGCGTGTCCGCGCGGCGCGGCACGTCGGTTCGAGTCCGTCGTGGGTTTGCTCGAACGCACGGGGCCTCGATCGTGCCGTTTATACGCGGAAGCGGTGGTTGCGTCCAAACACACGATACGCAATGTTTCGGGGCGCATCGCCTTCGTTCCGGTCGCACGGTGGGATTAACCCAACGGAACCGGCGAACGCGGGCCGCGTCTTCGGGCCGTCGCGAGATCGAAGTTGGCGTGGTTGTCTGTTGCTCATAATGTAGCATGGCGATCGCCCGGCATCTTTCGCCGGCGACGTAGTTTTGCCTTCTTTTGGTGGGATCGCGCACATTGGGCAACTTAGAGACATCGGTGGGGCTGGCGGCGGGCGTAGCAACGTCGTTATTGTGGACGGCCACGTCATTGTTTTTCACCGCGGCGGGCAGGCGAATCTCGCCGACGCTGGTCAACGCGTCGCGGATCGTGCTGGCGATCGGACTGCTCGGTATCACGCATCGCCTCGTCACCGGGCAGTGGATTCCGTCCGCGACGTACGAACAGGTCGTCCTGCTCGGCGTGTCCGGTGTTGTCGGGCTGGCGATCGGGGATCAGGCACTGTTTGTCGCGTTTGTGGACATCGGTCCTCGGCTGTGCCTGTTGATCATGGCGACGTCACCGCTGTGGGCCGCACTCTTCGGATGGATTGCGCTGGGTGAGACGATTGGCGGGGGCGCGTGGCTCGGTATCGCATTGGTCCTCGGCGGTGTCACGTGGGTTGCGACGGAGAAGCCGACGAAAAACGTCGCAGCGCACGAGCGCTCTTATCGCGTCCGCGGAATCGCCCTCGCGATCTTTGCGTCGGTTTGCCAAGCCGGCGGTCTGCTGTTGAGCAAACAGGGCATCGGCCACGGAATGCTGGCCGAGGCACAGCATATGACCCCGCAAGCCGCGACGTTGGTTCGAATGGTTTTTGCGGCCGTGGGTATGTTGCCGATCCTGTTGATCGCTCGGCGACGGGAGGCGATGCGGCGCAAGACCGGGCTGCTGTCGTCGCGGGTCGGCTCGCCGATTGCCGGGTGGGGGTTCATGGCGTGTGGCGCGGTGGTCGGACCGTTTCTCGGGGTGTGGATGTCTCTTGTCGCATTGGATCGCGCGCCGCTCGGCATTGCCCAAACACTCTGCTCGCTCTCGCCGATTTTCATTCTCCCGTTCGCGGTGCTCATTGAGAAGGAAAGATTGTCGCTGCGGGCGATCTTTGGGGCGTTGCTCGCCGTTGCGGGTACCATCGTCGTTTTCGCGCGGTCTTAGATTGTGCCGCCAATCTTGAAGTTGCGGGTTCAAGGGGAGGACTGGGCTCCCGGGGGGGCGAGGCTCCGGTACAACCGGCTTGCCGGCACCGAGCCGCTTCGGAACCTCGTGCCACGACGAAAGGCTTACCAGGGGGTTCGCCCTCCCAAGGACGTCTTTCGTAACCTGCAGAATGAAGGTTGACATATCACCAGTTCCGCCGATCGCTGCGAAAACCTCGTAGGTTTCAGACGGACTGCGGCGAATCGCACCACCGCGGCGCGCGTGCCGTCTTCGGGATCGGGGCGCCCTTGCCAAACCGGTCGTGGCCGTGATAGGATCCCGCCCCGGTGTACGAATGACGAACCGACCGCCGAATCTTGTGGCACACCCGCTCGCGGGCGGGCGTGGATCCCACCCGAGGGCGGCCGGGCCGCAGCTCGCCGGAAGCGATTGCGGTATTTGTGACCTATGGGCGAATGGGTTCTAAGTGACGACGAACAAAAAACTGGCAG
>JADFHG010000165.1 GCA_022567365.1 Planctomycetota bacterium
CCCGTTTCGATCGTCGCCCCCAGCGCGATCGCCTGCGCAGCAAAGGTTCGCACGCCTTCCTCGACATAGAGAATCCCCGCGTCCTGCTCGAACATCACGGCCATGTCCGGCGAAGGGCGTAGCCCCGGAAACCGCTCGACCGCTTCCGCGACCGATAGCGACTGAATGTCGAGGTCGTGTTCCCTAGCCGCGCGGCGAACGCCGCTGATCACGGCGCCGTCCGGCGGCCCGAAGAGGATCAACCCGCAGCGTTCAAACAGCCTTGCGCCGGTCGCGGCTTCGAGTTCGGACCACATTGCGTAGCATTTATGAAGAAGCGGGACATAGGCGAGGTGTTCGAAGTAGCCCTTGCGCATGATCCGCGTTTGCCCGTGCGAACTGCCTCGGTCATGGGCGACGTCGAATTGTTCGAGACCGAGTACGCTCAATCCGCGTCGTGCGAGGTGGTAGACGGTCGCCGAACCCATTCCGCCCACACCGATCACGATAACGTCGTAGTTGCTCATCCTGACCGTGTAGGTTCGGGCCGCGCATACCCGTTGTCAAACCAGTTCACATGAGCGAATCGCGCGCATTGCCGACACCTCCGGAACAATGGCGTCTTGGTCGGACGACGCCAGAGCACGCACGCATGTTTCGCAGTATGGGTCAACCATCGAGGGCATCGAACGTCGCGAAATCCTCGCGACACTCGGCGATTGCCTCGAGCTTGACATAATCGCTGCACGCGTCGAAGCGTTCCCAAAGGGTGAGCACCTCAGGAGTCTCGTGCGCCCTTCTAATCGCCTCATTGTCCACCCATTCGGAGATTTGGATCACCACGCCGTCTTTCGACTTCATGAGCATGGCCTCCCGATCCGTGGCGAAACCGAGCCGACGCAACAGTGGCAGGCGGTCCGCGATTACGCGAAGGAGTTCTTCCTCCATACCCGGTTTGGGCTTGAACGCGGCGATGCTGATGAGACCCATGTGGCCCCCTTTCTCGTGAATACCGTTGGCGTGTGCGGCAAACGCTACGATCCGCTCACCGCGATGGACACCAGCGGAATCGACCAACTTTCGATGCCCGCTGTGCGACGGGCGACGTATCGGGCCCACCGGCGACGCGGTGGATCCTACGACAAGCGGCGCCTTCAAAGTATCGCAATTAGTCTACGCGGCAACTCGGAGATCGCCGTGCAATCAACAAACCCCTGTTCGAAGCCGACTTGAACCGGCGCGTTTGGGTGTGGTACAATGCCGTCCGCGCGATACGCGGCCCGGCGCAATGTCGCGCGGTCCGGGGCGTGGCGGCGGCGATGCGATGCCATGGGGACGATTCAGCCGGGCATCGTGCGGCAGGCAAGCGCCGTCTATCACCACACAACGGAGGGGAGTTGCCCATGCCGTTTCCGCTCGGAATCACGTTGGTCGCACTGAGCACGTTTTTCTCGGCCGCCGCGACGGAGATCGAACAAACGCGGGCCAAAGATGTCGCGAGCACCACGCATGTGTCCGTCCAACAGCCGGACTCGTCTGCCCATTTGGAGGTGCCCGACGACGAACCACAACCGAGCGGTTTGCCGGTCCGACGCCCCGAAGGAGGCGCTGCAGGCGGCAGCGTTCATTCGATCGGTCCCTTTATCAGCGTACAGGTCAACGTCGGACCATCCGGTGCAAACATACCCGGGGACGCCGCAAACGAGCCGTCCATCGCCCTTGACCCGACGGATCCGAGCAGGATCGCGATCGGCTGGCGACAGTTCGACACCGTGACCAACAACTTTCGCCAGGCGGGCGTCGCGTTCTCGCAGGACGGCGGTTCGAGTTGGACCTTCCCCGGACCACTGGACCCGGGGAACTTCCGCAGCGATCCCGTCCTCGAATTCGATGCCGACGGCGCGTTTTATTACTACTCGCTCCGTGCGGGCTTCGAATGCGACGTCTATCGATCGTATGACGGCGGAGCCACGTGGGAAGAACCCGTCTTCGCCTACGGCGGCGACAAGGAATGGATCACCGTCGATCGTACCGACGGCATAGGCCGGGGCCACATCTACGGCATCTGGAACGCCCAGTTCGGCTGCTGCGGCGGCGCCCTGACCCGTTCGACCGACGGCGGAGAGACCTATGACCCCCCATTGGACGTGCCGAACAACCCGTTCTGGGGAACGATGAGCGTCGGGCCGCAGGGCAATCTCTTCATCACCGGCCTCTCCGGAATCGGTTACATCGTGGTGCGATCGAGCAACGCGCAGGATGCGGAGGTGATGCCGGTGTTTGATCAGGTGACGAGCTTCAGCATGGGCGGTGGCACTCCGTTTGGAGCCCCGCCGAATCCCGGCGGCCTGAGCGGACAAATCTGGGTCGCGACCGATCATTCCGACGGCCCCACAAACGGTAACGTATACGTGCTCGCCACGATCGAGCCGTTTTCCGGCGGCGACCCGGCCGACATCATGTTCGCCCGCAGTACGGACGGAGGCGCGAGCTTCAGCCCGCCGATCCGCGTCAATGACGACCCAACGGATAACGACGCGTTTCAGTGGTTCGGCACCTTGTCGGTCGCGCCGAACGGGCGCATCGACGTCATTTGGAACGACACACGCAACACGGGCGATCCGCAATGGTCGGAGGTCTTCTACTCCTATTCCGTGGACGGTGGTTCGACGTGGACGAAGAACATCGTCGTGAGCAAACCGTTCGACAGCACGCGGGGCTGGCCCGATCAGAACAAGATCGGCGATTACTACGACATGGTCTCGGATGACGACTTCGCCCACCTCGCCTACTCGGCCACGTTCAACGGCGAGCAAGACACGTACTATTTGCGGATTTCCCGCGACTGCAATGGGAACGGCACGGAGGATCTACAGGACATCGACGACGGGATCAGCGAGGATTGCGACGGCGGCGGCATCCCGGACGAATGCGAAGACGATTTCGACGGGGACGGCGCGATCGACGCGTGCGACGACGACATCGACGGCGACGGCATTCCCAACGAGGACGACGTCTGCGACCACACCGTGCTTCCCGGTTTCATCAACCCGGACGGTAGCCAGATCGGTGACATTTTCGCGGACTGCGACGTCGATCTCGACGATTTCGGCCACTTTGCGCCCTGTTTGCAGACCGGCGGGCCGAATGTCGTCCATCCGGTCGAGGCCTGCACGTTGCTCTTCGACTATGACGGCGACGAGGATATCGACCTCGTCGACTTCCGCTACTTCCAATTGGCTTTCACCGGGGCGCTGCCCTAACAGCCTGTTGAAGAAGTCTGTGGGACCGACTCTCCAGTCGGTCAAACGCCACCGTCGGCCCAGGTCTTGGAAGTTCGGCGGCCGCCGCGGGAGTCGGCTGTTGCCTCTTCAACGGGCTGCTCAATAGCGCGCCCGGCGGCGCACGCACACAACACCCCAAGCGCGAAGACTGCGCTTTGCATCGTCGACGACCGCTTTCTCAAGATGGATTCACCCGTGGGGCCAACGTCGTGAAGCACCAATAGCAACCGATTGCGATGGAAAGACCGCAGCATCCGACTGGAAAAACCCGGCACATACGGTCGCCCGATCGGCGCAGGCGGTGTGCAATCATACCCATGACCCAAGAAAACGCGGTCATTGCCACAATCGACCCGATTCCGTACGAGATGACGTATGCACCCGCGGCCAAACGTGTTGGGAGCAACAGCGCCGGAAGCACGCCCAGCAGGTGGTGCGTTCCCGCCAAACCGTGCAGCGTCCCGATGCCGAGGGCGCTGTGTAAGTGGTCGTGCTCGAGAGGATGATCATCGCCGGTATTGCGGCCATGCAGATGAATGTGCGCGTGCCGCTCACCATCGTGCTCATGCACGTGGCGGTGAACGCGCGCCGCGAACAACCGACGCAATCCGATCAGGCCGATCCCAATAAGGACGAACCCAACCAACCGCTCACCCCACGACGACATCAGTTCGATCGGCAATGCCTCGCGAAACAACAACGCGACGATCGCGAGGATCCACATCCCGCCGGAGTGGCCCAGCCCCCAAAGCAGACCCAGCCGCCACGTCTTGCACCGTTGATCGACGGCAAGCGTTGCGATCGCCGCCAGATGGTCCGGACCCAAGAATACGTGACCGGCCCCGGCGACCAGCCCGGCCAACGATGTCAGCATAATGCTCATGGCTTCCCTCAGCCCGGTCATACCACACACGATCACGGTACAAGTTGCACTGCGCGCCAAACCCGCCAGAATCCCTTCATGGTACGCCTCCGCAAGCAATGCAAAACGCAGTTATCGCACGCGCGTTGCAGCCCCCTTCCGCTGCTCGCGGCAACTCTTCCGCTTGCGGTTTCGGCATGGGCGCTGTCGTGCGAATCCCCATCGAAAGACCCGACTTCGCCGCGTCCATCTACACAAAAACCGGTAGGCCCGACCCGGCAACACACCGGCATCCAAAACGTGATCGAGGTTGCTCCGCGGCTCCGTGCCCGAGGGCAACGCGGGGTTTGCGGAGTTGAAGCGAATGGGCGTATGCACGATCGTGTCTGTTGATGGCACAACGCCGGATGTTGCGACCGCGAAACGCTACGGCTTGCGCTACGTGCACATGCCCATCGGCTATCACGGCATCGATCGGGAGCGCCAGCTCGAAATCGCGCGCGCCGTCCGCGATCTGCCGGGTTCCGTTTACATCCACTGCCGTCATGGCCGGCACTGTGGTCCAGCGGCGGCGGCCACCGCAGCGGTGTTGCTCAACCTGCTATCCGCCGATGAAGGCGTCGCGGTCATGTACCAGGCGGGAACCTCGGACAGCTATCCCGGCCTCTGCGCTTGCGTCCAGGCGCTACAGCGTGCCCCCGCAGATGAATTGGAGCAGGCGCCCGCCGACTTCCCCGAGATCTCGCCGTTGCCCGGTTTCGTGAGAACCATGGCGGAATTGCAGACTGCTTATGACCACCTGATCCAGATCCGTAAAGCCGGCTGGCGCGTACCGCCCGATCATCCTGATCTCGTACCCCTGGCGGAGGCACGAAGACTCGAGAAGCTCCTGCGCGCGTTGCAGGACGACCCGGAACGCGAGATGCACGCGGCGGACTTCGCCCGGATGTTGCCGGCGTCGTCGGCCGCGACTCACGATCTCGCGAAAGCACTCCTGCGACAAACACCGCATGACGAACTCACGCGACAACTTCGGCTCGTCAGAGACTCCTGCAAATCGTGCCACACGGCCTACCGCGATGACCGTTGACGTCCGCAGGCGGACCACGGGGTTGTCTCAGACCTGCTCGAGAACGCCACCGCGATGATCCTGTTGATTGCCGAACGACACCCGACAAACAATTCCCCCATAAGCCGGTGGACACCGGCCGGCGAACACGGGGCGCGGTGACCGTTCATGGCCGCAACGCTGCCGGCTGCGCAGAGACGGCGGCCCTCCTCACTCGCCGGCCCGAATCCCACTTCGACGTTTCCTGTTTCGGCAACCCTGCGCACCACGGTGGACCCTCTCCGCGCTGTCCGCGCGCAAGAAAGCGGCGTGCAGCAAACTCGTCGCCACACGCCGCTTACATTTACCTGCGAACCCCACCGGGGACGCGGGGCGATCCCCGCGACCCGGTGAGTATTCTAACCTTGATTAGTTCTGCGGCGTGAATCCGCCGCCCATCTGCTGCGGGACATCGATCCCATTGCCCTCCGCGTAGAGGAGCATGTCGTCGATGTCGATCCAGCCGTCGTTGTTGAGGTCGGCGATCCGGAGATGACCGAGCCCCTCACGCTGGAGATCCCGCACCCGCACGCTGCTGCGCGGCTCCTCCTCGATACCGCCGATGTCGCAGCAGTCGTCTTCCTTCGCGAAGAAGTTCACGAGGATGAACGTGAAGTCACTGCTGTCCACGATGCCGTCACCGTTGATGTCGGCATGGACGGGCGAGTCAGCACAGGTCGTGTCCGGAGGATCGAACTGGAAACCGAGCTGGCCGAGCCATGCACCGAAGTCAACGATGTCGATGACCGTGTCGCCGTTCAAGTTACCGCCGATGAGCCACGAAAGGTTCCCGGCCCACGTACCGGTGTATGTACCCGAGTCGAAGTCGAAACCGAAGTCGGTCGCGAAGCTTCGCAGGGTATGCAGCGGATCACGCGCGGACGCGCAATCGTACTGCCCGAAGGTACACGGTATGTCTACCGTGACCTGCTGCGCGACACCCGGTGGCGAGAATATCCCACCGAATGTGACTTCCTGCTCGACGCACGCGACTTCCACCCCACCGAAATCGTTGTCGCAGTTGAAGAAGCAGAACTCGATGCAGCGGGTCAGCAGGGCGCCCGCGATCGTCGGGCTCAACTGGACGTCGAAGATACCCTGCGTGGTGCCGGTGACGCAAACGTCGAACGAATCCATCGTCGTGTTGCCGCAGCAGTCCGCATCGGTCGTGCACGTAAAGGTCGTGCACCCGACGGGGAACTGGTCGCCGCTCGCGAGACCCAGATCGGCGCTGCAAGCACCCTCGGTGCAGGTCAGACCCGGCGTGCAGTCCGCAGTAGTGTTGCACGAACCAGGCGCCGTGAACACCTGCGTGCAGGTGAGTCCGAGGTCCTCGCCGCAATCGGTCGCCGAGGTCTCGAAGTCCACGACGGCGACGCATTTGCCGACGTCGCTGGGCACGCTGATGCCCTCCGGCAGGTTGAGCACCGGCGGACCGTCGTTGATGCCGATATCCGGCTCCGCCAGGAGCTGGTGCGGCAAAACCTCGCCGGCAGCATTCGTCAGCTTGATCGGGATCTGCGGGTTGAACTCGCTCCACTCGATGAGCACTGCCGGGCAGCAGTCGGTACAGATCGTCGTATCGAAGCAGACCGTCGCAATGACGGTATTCCCAAACAGGCAGGGAGCGTTGTTGGCGACACCGACCGCGATCGTCACGGTACCGGCCTCGTTATCCCACTCGGGCACGAGCACATTCGGGTAGTCACCCGCTGTAATGCTGATGGCCTGGAGCGAACAGGTGTCGAACTCCAGGAAGATCTGGGCGCCACACACCCCGGTACCACCGTTCGCCGCCGTAATATCGACGCAGAGCGTTGTGCCCTCATCGACGCAGCAACTCCCCGGGGCATCGACGCAACTCGAATCCGGAACGATGTCCAGCGGGACATCGCATTCCTCGATGATGGCGTTGTCGCAACCGCCCGGCTCGATGCACGTATCGGTCGTGCATGGGTTGCCGTCGTTGCAGTCCGGTAGACCGCCACCGCCGCAAGCACCGCCTGTACACGATTCGCCTACGTTGCAGTCAAGACCGTCGTTACAGGGCGTACCGTCCGTGAAGTCATTATTGCCGCAGCTACCGTCGGCCTGGCAGGTATCCGGACCCGAGCACTCGGATTCGCCGTTGCCCGAGGTGCATGCGGCACCTGGGGTGATGGTGTGGGTGCAACCGTCGGGTTCGGCCGGATCGCAGTCATCGAACGTGCACTCGTCGCCGTCGTCGCAGTCCGGTCCAAGACCGGAGATGCAGGCGCCGCCGCCGCAGGTATCATCCACGGTACACGGATTTCCGTCGTCGCACGGAGCGGTATTGTTCGCGTTCACGCAACCGGTGGCGGGATCACACGAATCGTCGGTGCAGCCGTTGCCGTCGTCGCAGTCCAGTGCGCCGCCGCCGGGCTGGCACGAACCGCCGCCGCAGGTATCACCCACGGTGCACGGATCCGCATCGTCGCACGGAGCGGTATTG
>JADFHG010000166.1 GCA_022567365.1 Planctomycetota bacterium
TCATCGGAGGCGCGAACCACAACGGGACGATGTGTCCGAGATCGGTGTGGTCGTCGGATTCCTCGCAGTTTTCATCGATGATTGTGGCGCTCAAGGTGCTCGGCTCGATCACTCCGTCGGAGTCGGACAAGTCGTCTTCAGGCCAACTCGCGACCAGGTCGCATGCGACAATCGGACCCATCGCGTCCCCCGCGATCGCGATGCGTGAATCGTCCAGCTCGTCATAATCGAAACTCGGGTCGCCGGGTGTGAGCCAGCTGACGGGAATCCGTCGAGAAGCGACCGGTTGACCGTGCTCGCCCAATGGCAGCGCGCCCTCGACGAAATGCAGGTCGTTGGTCGATCCGTCGGGCACCTGATTGGGTTCATCGTCCGACGGGAACCTCGTCGTGGACAAATCCGCGTTTGCGATTACCTCGGTCGGCAGTGCTGAACCGTCGTCCTTCATGCCGTGGCCATCGTATGTCGCTGCGCCATCCTCGACGCCGGGCACACCGAGTTCGTCATGATCGCCGGTGGCCGTGTTAGCAACGAACGGCTGGTCCGTAGATGCGGTTGCGTTCGCTGTCGTGATCGGCACGGCCCCAAAGAAATCCGGATCGACAAACGGGTCTTCCCCCAAACAGGGCTCCTCATCGAAGTCCCCTGTGCCATCCGAGAGCACCGGTCCCCGGCCCATTTCGTATTCGGCTTTCGGGGCGCTCACGAAATCGAACGTCCGCTCGGCTTCGTCCGCAAAGGGATCGTAGACGCCGTTTGCGGTTGCCGAGACCGGTCCATACGACGTTTCACTCGCGACGTCGGCGACGCCCTCCTCGGTCGCAGTATTGGAAGCGAATGCGTCTTCCGCCTCGCCGTCCATCGACTCGCTCGCCGTATTGCCGATCGCCACATTGCCGTTTTGCACGTCGTCGTGTTCGACGACCAAGTATCGTTTGTCCGCGTCCGCAGTTTCGATTTCGGTTTCGGTTCCCGTTTCGAACGCGTCGTCGGCCGGAGGCGTTTCGGCGAGTACGACCGTCGTCTCGTGGGCCTCATCCACCTTGCCGGGTTCTTCCGGTTCATTCGTGGCTTGCCGGTGGAGTCTCGCGTTGATCTGGGCCAGTTGCGTGCCGGCCGCGATAAACTGGCCGTCGATCTCGAGGGCCGAGCGGAAGGCGTTGGCGGCGTCCTCGTAGTGATCCTGCGCCCGATAGATGAGCCCGAGATTGTAATACGCGTCGCTCTCGTTGAGGACGGTCGCCAGGCACTCCCATGCCTCGTCGAAACGCTGGAGCTTACCGAGCACCAGCCCGAGGTTGATCTGCGCTCGTGCAAAGGTCGGGTTGAGTCCGACGGCCTTTCGAAGCTCGCGTGCCGCCGGAACCCACTCTTGCTGTAGGACGTATACGAAACCAAGGTTGTTGCGCAGGATGGCGCTGTCGGGCATGAGTTCGACGGCGCGCGCGAGCGCCTCGGCCGCCTCGACGTTGCGACCGGTCCTGCTGAGCACAAGACCCAATCGATGATAGGCGGCCACATAGTTGTGGTCGGACATGACGGCGCGGCGGTATTGGACAATCGACTTCTCGAGGTATCTTTGCTGCTCGAGAAGCTGCGCGGCGGCGAAGAACGTCTTGGGGAGTATCTTGGGCGGGATCGCCGGTTCGACGTTGAGTCTCGCCTTCTCGTCCATCGCGGCCCACCTCGAACGTCTTTGGCCTGAGCCCGTGTTGTCGGTAACCGCGCATCCCGCCGCACCGAGTCCAACGAGCGCAAACACCTTGAACAGCATCGTCTTTCGTAGCATGATTCGCCTCATTGCATCTGGCCTCGTTACCCTTCCGGACCAAGTGATCGTGCGCGCTTTCGCACCATAACCAAACCGCGGGCTTCAGCCTGCGTGGTGCCGCGAGTCAAGGGTCGTTGCGCGATTGCGCACCGTCACTCGGCATCGCCCATTCACGCGCCGAATCCGCGTCGACCGCTGCCGCCGGTCGGCTCCACCGTCCCACGTTCGAGTGCGCTCACGGCCTCGGCGGCGGTCATGTTCCCTCCGCCCGCCTGCATCCGCGCGAGCTCGACACGATCCATGTTGCATCCCGTACTCGCGAGGTATTCCGCGACGTGCCCCAGCCGCGCGTTAAACATTTCCTCGTCGGTCATTCTGGTGTCGTATCGCACGACTCCTCCGTACACGTCCAGCAGGGCCGACATTCGGTCGAGCCTCGCCTGGCCGGTACTGCTCAGCTCCGCCGTGTGCGGAACGAAGTGAATGTCATATAGTGACATGTCATGCAAGATGGCGTTGTCGACCATATAGACGAATCCGGGGTAGAAGTCCGCGCGCCTCTCGACGGCACGTGCGGGATCCTGGTTCCGGAGCTTGCTCTGTGGGTTGCAGGCCAGTAACGCCATGAGGCCGATCGGCAACAACATCAAGCCGCGATTCGTCGCGAACATCTTTCGTCTCCTTGCTGAGTGTCTTCGTTTCGGCCTACCGGCAGCGCCGTTTTGTTCGACCCATGGCAGCCGCACGCCGGGCCGCGCGTTGGTACGTTCCGAATATCGTTCAATTCAAGGCGTGACCTTCGCAAATTTATCGGTCGCCGGTGTTCTTTTGTGCCCGTCGCAAACCGTCTCTCGCCCGTCCGATAAGCCCTCGCAATCGAGGGAGCCGTGCCGAAAATCGCTTTTCAGGGCTGGCGCGCAGCCGACGTGCAATCCCGTCGTGTGAACCCTCGGCAAGAATCAACACCGTGCGTCGAACGCGTCGTACCGCGTTCTTTGCACTGATACGCGCGCTGTGTCATGATGGTGCCGTCGACTCGAGGGCTACGGACTCACACGGCAATACTGGAACGCAGGCTATCGCGCTGGGGATGCGAATGACCGACAACCATCGTTCGAATCGGGCTGATCATTTGCACAAATCCGCGATCGTGATCGACACGCACTGCGACACGACTCAGCGCCTCGAACAAAGCGGCTGGGATATCTCCAAGCGGCAAGCAGACGGACATCTGGACCTGCCGCGTTTGCGGGAAGGCGGGGTCAGCGCGGTGTTCTTCGCCGTTTGGGCGGCGGGTCCGCTCGCCCCGGGTGAGGGCGCACGATCCGCGCGCGCCCAAATCAAGCGCATTCACAAAATGGTCGAGACCCACCCCGACTCATTGACCGCGGCCCGCACCGCGGACGACGTCGAGTCCGCCCGCCGCCACGGCAAGATCGCCGTGCTCATCGGGATCGAGGGCGGCTACCTGATCGAGGATTCGCTCGACGTGCTGGAAGAGTACCGCGACGCGGGTGCCGCCTATATGACACTCACCCATGCGTTTCACACCTCTTGGGCGGATTCGAGCGGTGTGCACGAAGACCTCGCTCCGCGTCACGGGGGTCTTACGGCGTTCGGTCGGGAAGTCGTGATCGCGATGAATCGTCTCGCAATGATGGTCGATGTCTCCCACGTCAGTGATGCCACTTTCTGGCATGTCCTCGAGACCACGAAGGCGCCAGTCATCGCGACCCATTCCTCCTGCCGCGCCGTCTCCGACCACCGGCGCAACCTATCGGACGACATGATGCGGGCAATCGCCGAAACCGGTGGGACCGTGCAGATCAACTTCGCCGCGGCGTTCATCGACGAAACCCATCCGCCGATCGCACGGGTTTCGAATACGAACTCCCTGACCGACCCGAGGGGCGGCGACCGATCAGCGGCGCACGCGACGCCGCTGAGCGTGCTGGTCGATCATTTCGACCATGCCATGCAAACGATCGGACCGGACCACGTCGGCATCGGTTCCGATTTCGACGGCGTACCCGGGTTGCCGGTTGGAATGGAGGACTGTTCCAAGCTTCCCGCGCTGACCGCCGAGTTGCTCGCCCGTGGCTACTGCGAACTCGACGTCTCCAAAGTGCTGGGGGCCAATGTGCTGCGGGTAATGCGGCGGTGTGTCGAAGTCGCCGATAGCATGTGACGGGGGACCGATTCTCGAGTCGAACGGACCGCGTCACCGTGGACCTCCAGCGACCGCCACGGTATAATGCCCCGCGGATCGAGCGCCGGCTCCAAGAAGGTACGCAATGACGCACACGCCCAAGGACTCCAAACGGCTCGTCCTCGCGTCGGCAAGCCCGCGCAGGGCTTCACTCCTGACGAGCTACGGCTACGTGTTCGATGTACTCCATCCGCCGATCGACGAACCCGACAACATGGGCCTGACCGTACCGACCGCCAGTCAGGCGGAAGCGCTGAGCTACTTCAAGGCGAGGAGCGTCCAGCCCCTCGTGGAGGAAGGAATCATCATCGGTGCGGACACGATTGCCGTTGCCGGTACCCGAACCTATGGCAAACCAGTCGATCGTGACGACGCCAGGGCCATCCTACACGCGCTCGTCGGCACGACCCACGAGGTCGTAACAGGAGTCACCCTGCTGAACGCCGAAACTGGGCGCCGTCTCATCCAGCACGACGCTACGGCCGTCACCATGCGCCCCATGACCGACGCACAGATCGAGGAATACCTCGACGGCAACGCATGGGTCGGCAAGGCCGGTGCCTACGGTATCCAGGACCACGGCGACACGTTCGTCGAGCGGATTCACGGCAGCTACACGAACATCGTCGGCCTGCCCATGGAGCTGCTTGGCCGGATGCTCGCCGAATGGGGCTGTTTCCCTGTCGAACATGTACGACCGGAGCGTGCGGAAACCTGAAGATTCGGCGCGTCGCGAGACGGTCCCACATCCGTACCTGCAAACAATCGATTTGGTGAATCGATGGGTGTGGGCAACCGATCGTCCGATAATGGTTCACCGACTGGCAAAAAAAGCGCGGTTTCCAGGGGCACGTTGCCGGCTCTGGCCGCCGCTGCCGTGCCGCGTTCGCCGCCACGGATCCGGGTCTGGAGGCTCGGAACCCCCTCCTCGGCCGACTTGCCATGTCCTGAACGATCGCTATACTTGCCGGACTTGCGATAACTGGACGACTGCGATTCGAAAAAGAGGTGCCCCGCGATGTCGCGTGTTTGCTATTTCACTGGTAAGAAGACCCGCTCTGGACGGTCCATCGCCCGCAAGGGTAAGGCCAAATACCTGGGCGGCGTGGGGCGCAAGACGACCGGCGTGACCAAACGCAAGTTCAAGGCCAACATCCAGCGCGTTCGGGCGGTCGTGGATGGCACGGTCTGCCGCATCAATGTCTCCGCGAAGGCCATTCGAATGGGTCTGGTCGTCAAGCCCGTCAAACGCGACTGGCACGGGGCACCGGCCACCGGCCACCGGCCAACCGGCTTGCCGGCGGACGCGGAAACGACCGCCGAATAGTACATCTCGAGTGATGGGGCCGTGGACAAGCGGTAGCTTGCCTGTGTTTTTCGTCCGCGCACCTCTCCCGCTTCCTCCTCGTAGCCGAGGCCTTTTTCGTAGTGGCAGCCCCCTGCGCCGGCCGAAGCTGTGAGTAAACGCACGGCAGCGCACCTCGCACAGACGAAGTTTGCAAACGCCGCAAGCCCGGCACGGATACCTCGCCCTGCTTCTACGAGGCGCATGGGGAGATCACCAGTCGGGCGGATGGGCCTGGTCAGAAGTCCGAGAGGGTGAAGCCGACCGAGGAGGAAGCCCGAACGCCTCGCGAAGGCCCGTGTATCAGGTCGACTGGCAGCAGGCGTATGGCGTTGGCCAAGGAAGGGCAAGCGGAGGCTTGGAGCGAACGCGACGGATACGCCCCGACGGGCTCCGGGGCGCGATTGCTGATGACGTCTGATCCGGTCATGGAATGCCATTACTCCTTTCGCAGCTTCCCCGGCGCACGCAACCCTAAAGCCGGCCGCACGTGTCCGCAAGCCGCGAACGTCGGGCGCCGAATCGTCGCGCATCGCCAGAGATCCAGGGACGGAGTCCCGCGAGGTGGTCGGCAGCGGCCAATGTCCGCAGCGGCGAGGGCCATCGGCTCCGCGGCGGTTCCGGCGGTCAACGATCGGCGGCTCGTCAGGAGGCTCGGCCTGATACCATCCCCGAGGTCAGTCATAACCGAGTCGAGGCGCCCGCGGGGCTTGGGGAGGCTTGACGAGAACCACTTACCACGACCACTCGATTTGTATTGCGAACACGAACTTGTCATAGGTGAAGGGCGAAATGTTCGAGGACGCCCTCACGTTGGACTCCGCGTCGGTCCAGTTTCCGATCAAATGGAGCACCAATGTTCCGGAATCAGGATGGTCGATCAGCGTCTGCGAGAGTACGGCGCCGACGGTCGTCGTCCGGTCGCGCCGCTCGCGACCGCGCACGTCGATGAGACTGGCGTTGGCATATTTGTCCCCCTGCCAGCCGGCGTGGATCCTGAGAACCAATTCCTTGTCGGGAAAAACGAGGTACCGGGTCGGAGCGGCGGGATTGACGAGCGGCATCGACAGATCGACGTGGACCGCGTGGCCGCGCCGATCGAACTCGGTGCCGTCCGTGTGTTCGCGATCGTAGCGGTATCCCACCGCAACGGTCCACCACCAGGGCCAGTCGGCGATCGGTCGAAGGCGAAAACCCTGTTCAACGCCGACGGCATGGACGAGGCCGTCGCGATCGAACGCAGGCTCGGTCTCGAAGAGGAAGTCCCGTGCCTCGAATCGATAGTACACGGTCGTGTCGGACGGATGAAACCGACTGGGCGAGGCTCGCCAATCGAAGCGGATCGAAGGGGTCAGGGCGTGGCGCGAGAGGAACCGATCGTTACCCAACAGTGCGACGTCGTAATCGTAGCGGACGCCGAGTTCGAGCGAGTCGCCGACGTGCCGCGCATATCGAACATACGCCCCGTAGTCCTGGAAGTCGAACGAGTCGATCCTGAAGTGCCAGGAATGCGATGTGCGCAGCCCCACTGCCAGCAGGTTGACCCCGTCGTCCACCGGCGCGAAATCCGCCTGCAGAGACGTAACGAACCGACCGTCCTCTTCGCCGGCGATCAGATCAAGCGTGGATGCGTCAGACCCGAGATACGACACGTTGGAGTCATACGCGAACCCGGTTTGAAACCTCAAACCGAATACCCTTCGGCGGGCGATTCGACGTTGCCGCGCGATCCGCTCGGCGAGATCGGGATCCGGGCCGCCCAGTCCGATGAGCACTTCCGACGCGCGGTCGAACGCCGCCATGGCTTCGTATGCGTCGTTAAGCCTTAGATGAGCCGACCCCCTGTAGAACCACAACCACGGGTTGTCCGGCTCGGCCTGTTCGACGGATTCGAGCAGCTCGAGGGCCTTGCGCGCGTCGCCCGCGTGCAGCCAGCCGGCGGCGGCATCGAGCGAGCCGCGAACGCCGCACGGATCGCCCGTGGTCGATTGCGCGTGCAGCGGGCATATGGACAACGTGAGCGCGACCATGATGGTGCAAAATGTCCGAACCAGTTCTGTGGCCCAGCCGCCCTCGGCTGGGGATCGCGGGCCGTCAGAATCACACCCGGGGTCGGGCGTGCCACATGTGTAGCTCAGCCGCCCTCGGCTGGGGTCCATGCACACCAGAGGGCGGCTGGGGTCGGCACAAACCCGGCGGCGGGCGGCGTCCGCACACACCGCAGGGCGGCCAGCAAGCTGGCACTTGCCAGTGTGCCACACACGCCGGCAATGACGACTTGTCAAACCCATGGGATTCCCCGAAACCGAACCGGAGTCCGAGTGTGGCGTTGGTTGGCTACCCGCGAAAGCACGG
>JADFHG010000167.1 GCA_022567365.1 Planctomycetota bacterium
GCCCCTGCCCGTCGGCGTGCAGGCGATTCACTTCGGTAAGCAGGGCGAGCGCGAGCGTGTCGATGGACTCGATTTTCCCGAAAGCATGGACGTCGCGGCTCTTGATGAGACCGACTATTCGACCGCCCTTCGAGATGATCTCGGAATTCGTATCGGCAAAGCGAACCGTCGTCCGCGCGAACTCGCCGTCCATCTGCTGGACCGCGACGAGCCCGCGCGAGAAGTTCCCCTGCACGAGCGCCTCGTTGCCGACGTATACGTTGATCGTACCGTTCGGCTGCTCGCGTACGGTCACGTCGAAGATCTCGCTCAGACCGCGGAGGAGGGCGTCCCGCTGGTCGCGCAAGCCGGTAGCCTGGCCCGGAGATCCCGCCTCGCTGATCGAGATACGTTCGTTGAGTTCGGCGACCTGTGTCGCGATTTCGTCCGCTTGAATGACCAGGTCCGCGATTTGTCCGTCGAAGTCGTTGCCGATCCCGATCAACTGACCGCGCAGCGTCTGAAGTGCGCCGGCCAGTCTCGCCCCGTTAAGGATCGTAAAGTCGCGCACCGCTATGTCTTCCGGTGCGTTTTGCAACTCGTCAAAACCGGTGAAAAACGTATTGAGCGAGGTGGCCACACCCGCCCCACTGATGTCGTCAAAGAACGACTCGATCTGAGCGAGCGCCGCTTGCTCCGTGGACGCGGACTGGGAGTCCCCGATGGCGAGACGAACCCGGTCCTCCAGCGCTTCGTCGATGTTGCGATGGATCGCGCTCAGCGCGACGCCCGCTCCGGGCTGCAATCCCTCGTTCAGAAGACTCCCCTGAAGCGGGGAAAGGTCCGGCGTGAGCCGGGTATAGTCGGGACTCCCTACGCTGCTGATGTTGCTGCCGATCACCTGCAGCGCGCTCTGGTAGCTGAGCAGCGCGTTGCGGCCGATTTGCAATGATGAGTTCATCAAACCCATGACGGATTATCCCACTGCATCGAAGATACGTGCATCCTGTTCCGCGATCGCTTTTCCCGAACCGCCATAGCCGGCCCCGGAAGCGTCGTCCGTTCGCGCCGATTCGAATATGGCGCGAAAATGTCCGAGCACGCCTTGCGCGATCATCGAAGAGGTTTGATTCGCGCGTGCGATCCGCGCCAGGGTTTCCCGGAGCGCGACTGTCAGGCGCTGGACCGCGCCTCGTCCCTTACCGGCAATCCGCTCGGCGAACTGCGACGCGCTCATGGCACGAGCGGCTCGAGGTGCCATGCCCATGTCACGGCCGATATCATCGACGAGCTGTTTGCGCAGCCCCTCGCGCTCGCTGATCCGTTGGACGAGCGCCTGCTCGCGATTGCCGACGTCTCGCATCCCGGCGATGTCGGCTCGCTTCATGGCGTCAATCCGTTCCTGCACAATGTCGAGCAGCTCGAGGTGCAGCTCGTGCAGCGTCTCGAGAAGTGCTACCAAGTTGTCGATTCGTCGCGCGGGGGCGGTCGTCGTCATGCCATCTCCTCCACACCGGACGCTGCGGCAATGCGTGCGGCCTGCGGCGCATAGTGCTTGAAAATCACCTCGCCCAGCCCGTACGAATTGGCCATGCCCATCCGCTCCGCAAGCATGCCGTGGAGCTGGCCGGCGAAGACCTCCTCGCCCCGACCGCCGTGTCCGTAGGAACCCTTCAGCGTGCTCGAGCGCATTGCGCCCAACAGCGTCCCGAAGAACACGCTGCCAACGACTTTGCCCAGCGTCTCGCGCATTTGTTCGAGACGCCGCGCGACCGCGGGACTTACGGTTTCGTCCATGCCGACTAGTGTCACTTCCATGCTTATCTTTCGTACAGGATCGGCGCGTGTAGTTTCCCCGCGCGATGAATCTCTTCCAAAATGGACACCCGCTTCTCGAAAGGGACATCGAGACGGTTCAGTGCCTCGAGCAACTCGCCGACTTTCGCGCCGGCTTTGGCGCCGGCCTCGACGCCGACGAAACGCTGTTGCGTGGTCGCCGCGAGAGGCACGGTTCCGTCGGGCAGCGCGTTCGCCACGGTGATCGTCATGCCGGCTTGCGACACGATGACCGGGGAAATCCGAACGTCGCCGGTGAGCACGATCGTTCCCCCCGTTCGATTCACGGTAACCCGAGCCTCGTTTGACTCCATGAGGATCCGCGTGCGCTCGATGTCGCTGATCCACGACGCCAGGTCGTTGCGCTGCTGGGCGGGAATCAAGACTACGATGTTTCGCGAATCCACCGCGAGTGCGACGCGATCCAGGTCCGCCGAGATGCCGAGTTCCTTGTTGATCGCCTGCGCCACGGCGGCCGCCATCGGCCAACCGGCGTGGGCGTCGTCGAGGATCATCGTGACATACTCCGTCTCGTCGTCGATCCAGGCGCTCGTTATCCCGTCGAGTCGCAACTGCCTCCCCATGGCCGTCACGTGCATGAACACGTCCCGCTCCATCCGAGCGCCGCCGTGGATTTTCCCCACCGTGGGCGTGTTTTCATCCACGACGATGCGCCCCTGCGCAAAGCCGAAGAGCCCTTCGACGGTGTGATCGTGGTACACCAGCGGCGTCGATGCGAGGTATCCACCCCTGAGACTCTTCGCCGCGTTGGCGGTGACGTAGACGTCGAGGAGGTCGCCCTCTCGGGCGCCGTGCTCGGGAATCTCGACCTGGATCGCGACGATCGCGACGTTCTTCGTGCCGTCGAGATCGTCGAGCTCGTCGATGGGCGAACCGAAGCGTTGCATCATCTTGGCGAGGTGACGCATCGTCGGCAGGTAGCCGTCGCCGTCCCCGGTCTTGTTCAGCCCGGTCACGAGCCCCCAACCGGCCAGCCGGTTGACGCTCTGTCCCTTGATGCGGGTCACGTCACCGACGCGGGCCTCGGCCGTCTGCGCGGACGCGACACCCGGAAGGAAGCCGATTATCGCCATGCCCATGGTAAGCACCGTGGCCACCGGAAGAGCGGTACGAATTGTCTCTCGTCGTTTCATCATCGCCCTAGAATGGACTCACTGTATCAAGAAGTTTGAGGAGCCAGCCGCGACGCGACCCGTCGCGTACGGCCCCCTCGTGCTGCAACTCGATCGTCTTGTCGGCAAGCTGCGTGCTCAGGATCGTGTTGTCCGGCGTCACGTCTTCCTTGCGACATGTGCCGGTTACCCTGACCACGGTGATTTCCTCGTCATGGGTGATGCGTGCCTTGGCCTCGAGCACGAGCAGGCCGTTGGGTTTGACGTCCACGATCGTCGCCGCGACGCGGGCAGTCAGCCTGTCCTTGCGCGACGTGTCGCTCCTGTACTTGACGTCGTTCTTGAATGTGTAGTCGATTGTGGGTTTGCCGCGGCGAAACTGGGCCTCGCCGACACCGCCGCCGACGAGTTTGATGAACGCGTCGAGTTCGCTCTCGATCTGGTAATCTTTCTTGGATTTCAAGTCCGCGTCCGCCTCGAAGCTGGTCTGTTCGCGGATGACAATCGTGATGATGTCGTGGACCTTGAAGGTCTTGGGCGCTCTCGGGGCGACGGCGATCCACGAATACTCCGTAATCGTCGGATGGGGTTTGGTCCTCGGTATACCCCGCCGCGGCGATTCCGGCGGCGCGGTCGTCTTACGCGGAGTCTCGGCGGCGCTGCGACGCGTCCGCTCGCTCAGCGACGACGTTTGCGCGGGCGCCGTCGCCACGATTGCCAGCGTTACGAAGAAACCGTACGGGATTGCCACACGCCGGTGCATTATTCGCCCCTCCCCGCCAGCACGATCCGGGCCGACGTCGCCACCGACGATCCTCCCATGCGGACCTTGCCGGGACCGACGATGACGCCCTCATACACGCGCCGTCTCTTGTCACTCGAACGCACGGTGATGACGTCGCCCAGGAATCCCGATTTCGTCGCTTTCGCAGCCGTGACCACGGTCACGGAACCGGACACCGATTCGAGTGTCACAAGCTGTCCCCGTTCGACCAGCGGCACGGGCTCCAGTCGATCCGCATCGATGATGGAGCCGGCCGGTATGTGGCGTCTGGCCCGCTGCCCTACGACCTCTACCGCCCTATCGACGCCGAGCCGATCCAGACGGGTGAAAGAATGCCTCACGAGCTTGACGTCCGACGCGCGAACGATCGTGTCTTGATTGATGGTGTGCCTTGCGACGACGATGTCGCGCTGCATGGCGATTCTCACGACGAGCGGAACCGTTTGCAGTACGCGCCCGCTCGACAATACATCGACGTCGATGCTGACCGACCCGAGCACCGGGCCGCGCATCCGGCGGACGCGAAACGAATACGCAGGCCCGGTCAGCTCCAGCACGCTGGCCTGTGTGCGGTCAAACGTCACCTCCGCGGTGCCGTTGTATCGTTCGAGTTCATCATTGAAGAAGTCGATGACGGAACGTCGCAGCGTCGGTCCGGTCGTTTCGATCACTGTCGAGGGCGGTTCGGACTCGGGCAGCGACGTCGGCGCGCCGGTCACCGTGCCACCAACATTAGTCGCGGCGCGGCCCCCCAGTGTAGCGGGGCGCGACACGGAGCATTTGACCGATCCGCTCAGGGTCACATTGGCCATGTTGACACTTGCCGACGTCAGCGCGTCGCGCACGGTGGACATATCGATGGTAAGGATGGCGCCGGGGGCGATCACGTCGGCGACGACCAAATCGCGCAGCGCCGCCTCGCTCGCGGGATCGAAGCCCCGTAGCTCCGACATGTCGGCGAGCGTAACCGAATCGCTCACGACGACCGCGGTCGGCCAAACGCGCACGGTCCCCGCGACCGCGACGGTCTCGAGAACGAGAAGCATGCCCACGGCCGCCACGACGATCCCAGTGCAACTGTCTCGCGCGCTGCGCCGTAGCGGTCTCGTCAGCTCTTTCGGTTTGTCGCAATCCTTGCGTTTCATGTCGTGCATCCTGCAATCCGCGATGGGATTCCTTCGCGGATCATGTCAAGCTATGCCATCTTCTAGAATCGTCTCAAGTTGGAAACGACCTGGAGCGTCTGGTCGGCGCTCTGGATCGATTGACTGTTCATTTCGAACGATCGCTGTGTCGTGATCAGATCGATCAACTCGCGAACGGGGTCCACGTTGCTCATCTCGATGGATCCTTGAATCACCGCACCGAGACCGTCCTGCTGAGGATTGCCCGTCACGGGCGGTCCCGAGGCGTCGGTCTCGAGATAGAGGTTTCGACCGATCTGCTTGAGCCCCTCCTGGTTTACGAAGCGGGCGAGTTCGAGCTGACCGATGACGCTTTGTGTGCTCGAGCCCTGTTGAGTCACCGATACCTCGCCGTTACGGCCAAGGGTGACCCCTGTTGAATCATCCGGGACGTTGATCGGCGGCTCGAGGACCGGACCGTCACTGTTTCCGAGAACGACGTTGCCCTGGCTGTTGCGAAAGAAATTACCCGCCCGGGTGTACGCCGTCTGCAGCGATCCGTCCACGATGGTCCGGACCTGGTAAAACCCCTCGCCCTCGATCTGCCAATCATACGTTTGTCCCGTGACGTCAACCGTCCCCTGCTCGAAGTTGAGCTGGGTGCCGGAGACCTTCACGCCCGTGCCGACGAGGATCCCGTAGGGAATGGGCTCGTCGTCGCCGTTGCGTATGCCGGGCTCGCGCTTCACCTGATAGAGTAGATCCTCGAAATTGACGCGACTGCGCTTGAACCCGTGGGTGTTGATATTGGCCAGGTTGTTGGCGGTGACGTTGAGCTTCTCGTCCAACGCCCTCATCCCCGAGGCGGCCGCATGTAACGCTGTAATACCCATGTGCTAATCGCGCTCCTACGCGACCCGGGCGATCCGAGAGATCGCCTGGCCGGTGATGTTGTCGTGCATCTGGACCATCGTTGCGTTGAATTGATAGGCCCTCGAGGCTTCGATCATGCTCGCAAGACCCAACATCGGATCGAAATTCGACGCCTCCAGCGCACCCCCGACCACCCGTCCAAAGGCGGGTTTCATTTCCATTTTCCCGGCGTCGAACAGGGTCTTGCCGACTTTGCGCAACGACTGTTTGTCGTCGGTGCTCATCAAACCGATCCGCGCGACCGTGTTTGTCCCCTGCCGGAGCGTGCCGTCCGGAGACACGCGGATTTTCTCTATCGACTGGCGATCAAGGCGGATCGGTTCACCGTCGGTCGAGAGAACCCGCCACCGTCCCTCATCAGCCGACAGCATGAGTTCGCCGTCGGTGTTCATGGCAAAGGCGCCGTTGCGTGTATAACGAATGTCGTCGCCATTGCTCACGGCGAAGAAACCGTCGCCATCGATCGCGACGTCGAGCGATCGGCCGGTTTCCATGATCGCGCCCTGCTGGAAATCCAAGTACGACCGCTTCACCTGAAGCCCCCCGCTCATCCCGTCGAATACCGGGTGCAGGAACTCGAGCCCTTCGGGGGAAGATTGGCTCTCGACACGCCGCTGGGACGCGATCGCCAGGTCATGTTTGAAACCGGTCGTGTTCGCGTTGGCGAGGTTGTTCGCCAGCACCGCCTGTCGATGCTCGTTCCACTGCATCCCCGAGGCCGCCAGCCACATGCCGTAGCTACTCATCGGTGCCACCCTCCTGACACGCCACGAACCGCGCAAGAGTCGCTGACGGAGAAGTCGGGTCGGCGTCCGCCACAGCCGCGAAGTGCTGCGCCACCGCAGTGAGCGTGCCGCTTCTGACCACCGCCCCGATCCGCTCCCAGTCGAGCGTCGATGTCGTCGGTCGATCGAGTTGACTCTGTTCGCTTTTCAACACGTTTTGTCTCACGCTGATTCACGCCACCGCCAATGCGGAACTTCGCCGCACGCCTCGTTAACACCTGCCGTGCCATCTTGCGAAGAGACCGCGACGACCAGACCCGTGCGGGCGATAGGACGGCCGTAAACTATTGGGATAAGGAAGGTTACGCAGCCCAAGCGCCGAGGCGCGTACGAGGCGATCGGGCGGTTGCGACGAAACGGGGAGCGCAATCTCCGCTACCGATCGGCAAGAACCGCCGGTGGTTGGTCCGCCCAACGGGTCTCGGGTGACGCCTTTTGGCGTCGAAAGCGCCGCCTATGTCGGGCAAGAGAGCCGTCTTTTGTTTGTGCGAGGTATGCCCGGGGGAATGGGCAAATCGAATCATTGGTCGCCGCATTACGGCAACGATGGATAGACTAAGGCGGAGCTGCAAGTCGGACCCATGAAGTCTTCCAACTGTTCGTGGAGGACTTACCGCACGGATGGGACAGAGATTGCTGTATCGGAATTGGAATCGATGGGTTTCCTGGGTGAGTTGGATGATTGATTCGGTCGCAGCGAGCCGCGCGAACACGTCGGACCGATAGCAGCCCTTGAACGAGATGGATTCTCAATCGGCGGTCGGCATTCAGCGCGCGATGAAGCGGTCGTGGGGCGCGACGAATTCCGACGGCGAAGACGCGACCGGTTTGATTCGACGCGCCGAATGGTCGCGCAACGCGCGATAGAAGCAAAGAAGCCTCCTCGCTGTTGGGTGTGGGCAACCCGAGCCCAGGCCAGCCGCTGGGGACTCCATACTTCCGAGATGAGCGGGCCTGGCACGGTGCCGTGGACTCCTGGCGAAGCCAGCGTGCATCGCTCGACCGCAAACCGGAAGTGGGGGGTGGCATCAATGTAAGTCC
>JADFHG010000168.1 GCA_022567365.1 Planctomycetota bacterium
CCGTCCACCGGCATGACGTGCTGAATCAACAGGTCGCCCTCGACCCATCGCTCAGGGGTGCAGGCGATGGTCCGCTCCCAGGGGCTGGTCGGGTGTTCATCGGGGAAAACGCCGGTGTTGGCCTCGTAGGTCACCAGAACATTGCCCACCGCCGGCGGGGCCAGCGCCACCGTGCAGCAAAGCGCTGCGATTGTTCGCCTCATCGTGTTGTGTCTCCGACGCCCGATAACCGTCGCAACCGCGCCAAACGACCCGACCGTCGTACGAGCGTAGCCCTGCCGAGCCGCTCGCGCCTTCGGTCCATGGCAACGGCGCGACGGTTCGGCGCTTCCTTCATCCCTCCTCGAATTGTCCGCCCCATTTTGCCCTAGTTCCTAATGGGAACAACTCGGCCGTAGCCACGCGCGCTGGATCGCGCACGCCCACCGCCGGGCGCGAATGAACACCTCCGTGTACGAATATACTTTGTGAATTCGTGACCCGGTCGCGCTGCGCCCACCATGGCGCACCCGCGTGGGAAGCGGATTGTGAAACAGTGAAACTCCGTGCGATGTGAGACTACGGGCGAGCGATCCGACCATGAACTTGAAAGACTGTTCATTCGTGCCTCAAGACACTGCCCAGCCATTTCGTGATGCCGCGATCCGGCACCATGCAACCCTCGCCCGGCGCCCAAACCTTACGAATACCCCATCGGCATTCCAAAGTCAAACAGTAAATGCTCTTTTTTCGTCCAACAGAACGCCGGGGCTGGTAGGCCGGCCTGACATCCTGTTGAAATAGGCCTTCTTTCCGTGTGGCACCGGCATCCTGCCGGTGAAAACACTGGCTGGAAGCCAGTGCCACACTTCTTCAACGGGCTGCTAACGGCGCTTCGGCCAACTCGCGCCCGACCCTCCGCCAACCCGCAGGCAGGTCGAGGCGGACATACGGATGCCACGTACCAGCACGAAACCCGCCACCCGGTTTTTCCGCGAAAGCCCTTCGATGGGGGCGCTTCCAAAGCCGAAATCCACTCAACTACGGACACCCGCCGCACGAATATCCGGGATTGAATTGGTTCGACGCGGTGGATACGATACATTCGGGATATTATGGCGCTCGGATGTTGATGAGCCTCGTCTCATCCGAATGGTCCGCTCACTGGATTCCGGGGGATAGAATAATGTGTTTGTTCTTGATCGCACTTCTCGCGCTCGTTTCAGTTTGCTTGGCAGATCCGCAGGACAGCGGTCTTCGCATGGACGAACAGGGGCACCAAGCCCGTGCCACCGTTCGACATGTCCTGCTTGAACTCGCCGGGAGCGACGGCGAGGGCAGCGCGAACGGTGTCGATTGGGTTGCGCTCGGACCGTTCGGCGGCGACATCGACGACGTGGCGGTTTCGCCGACCGACCCCAACATTGTGCTCGCGGGACTCGCGCCGGCCGGTGCGAGCGGTGGGACGCTGTTCGCATCCATCGACGGCGGCGCGTTCTGGTCCGAAGTGATGGCACTTTCCGGCATCAGCGTTTTCGATATCGAATTCACGCCGGCGGGTACGGCCTACATCGGCACAATGGACGGTGTATGGCGAAGCACCGACGACGGGTCCACGTGGACGCAGCTCGATCTCGGCATCGGCGTGAACGATCAGGTCTTCGAGGTCGCCATCAACCCGAACAACTCGAGCGAAATCTGGGCGGGCGTCGCCGACGCACTCGGATCGCAACCCAACAACGTCATGCGTTCGATGGACGGCGGCGAAACGTGGCAAAACGTAACGCCACCCATGGGCGGTCCGCTGTCTTGCCAAGGGATCACGTTCGATCCGAACGACTCGAACAAGGTGTATGCCGCGTTCGGCGGCGGGTTCGGCGGCGGCGGCGTCTGGTTTTCGGCGAATGCGGGGACATCGTGGGTCAATCGTTCGGCCGGCGTGCCGAACAATCCCATGACCGACATCGTGCATGACGGCGCCCGCGTGCTCCTTTCCGGCGGCAAGCTGTTTGGTTCGCAGTTCGTGGGTCTGTATAGCTCGGCGGACGACGGAGCCACCTGGACCGCGCTTCACGATGAATCCTGGCCGAGCCTCGTCATTCACGACATCGACATCGATTCGAACGATGCACATGTGATCTATGTGGCCAGCGCCGGCAGTGGTGTGTTCCGCACGACCGACGGCGGCGACACGTGGGTGTTTTTCTTTGGTGGGACGGGTTCGCTCTCGCTCAACTCGGTTCGGTTCGCGCCGGGTGATTCGCACCGCATCCTTCTAGGCGCCAGCTCGGTCGGCGTGCTGCAGAGCACCGACGCGGGCGGTAGCTTTCCACAATCTTCCGTCGGTATCGGCGCGCTCAACGTCGTCTCCGCTGCGGCCCATCCAAATGACGAGGCGCATCTCGCCATCGCATTTCAGGGGTTAAACGACGGCGGGGTTTTCTCATCGATCAACAGCGGAAAAAATTGGTTTCTCGAACCCCTGCCGCCGACGCGCTACAATACGGTTCTCTTTTCTCCCGACGGTACACTTTACGCCCTTTCGGACGGTCCTTCGACGATCGCGCCCGAGGGCCTATACCGCCGAAACGGTGACGGCACGTGGACGGGCCTCGGTCCCGACCAGGGCGCGCAGTTCGAGTCCCGCCTTTTCGCCATGCGGTTCAGTCAAAACGACGAGGGGCTGATCATGCTGGGAGGAAGCGATTTCGGCGTCGCCGGGTTCGAGCCGACCATCTGGCGATCCACGGACGCCGGTGCGAGTTGGACCAAGGTCCATGAAGGCCCGAAGGATTTCGAGGACGTCACCGACATCGAAATCATCGAGGACGGCAGCGACATGACCATGCTCGCGTCGTACAGCGACTTCGGCACGAATCCCCAGGACGGCGGGGTTCTTCGCTCGAGCGACGGCGGGCTGAGTTGGTCGGACTCCTCAACAGGTTTGGCGGCGCAGACACAGGCGTTCGACCTGTGCGCATCGCCAACTGATCCGAACATGCTCTTTCTCGCGGACGGCGACGTCGGTCCCGGTCTCGGCGGGGTTTTCGTCACGACGGACGCCGGCCTAACATGGGCGTCCACCGGCACGACGGGCCGAACGCTCGACGTCGTCTGCGATCCCACCGACGACCAAGTGCTGTACATCACAAATGCGAGTGATCCCAAGGTACTCGTCTCGAGCGATCAGGGTCAGACCTTCGCGCCGTTCGACAGCGGTCTTGCGATCGCCGGACAGGTTCGAGATCTGGCCTTCGCCGACGGCGCCGCGCCGCGCCTGCTCCTGGCGAGTTCGACGGGGACGTTTGCGGTGCTTTCAGGTTGTGCAGCTTCGATCGTCAGCGTTGACCCACCCTCGGGCACCGAGGACGCGCGGCAGCCCCACGATCCCGGTCCAGATTGTCTCGTGGCCCTGGGGATCGGTTCGGAGGATGAGCCGATCGTGTTCGAGCTGTCGGCGAGCGGCGTGTCCGCGGGCTGTTTCAGCCTCTGCGAGACGGAACCGCACCCCGTGCTCGGGGCGAACTCCATCGAATCGGTCGTCGAGGATCCTCCGGGCACGTATACGATGTTGCTCGATCACGCGATCGCCCCGGGCGCCTGGACGACGATCTCGCTCGGGGCCGAGTCCATTGCTTATTTGGCCATGCCAGCCAATGCCAACGGCGACGGCATCTCCAACGCCAACGACGTGCTTGCGCTCATCGACATGTTCAACAATATTGTTCCCTTTCCGTTCGGCCCCTACAGCACGGACATCGACCGCAGCGGCGTTTTCGCGCCGGCGGACATCCTCCGAGAAATCGATCTGCTCAATGGTGCGATTCCGTATCGCGTGTGGAACGGCGTGCCGAAACCTCAAAACACATGTCCGTGAACATCGGTTGCGTAGCCCAGCCGCCCTCGGCTGGGGATGGATCACGCGCGAGGGCGACCCGCAAGCTGGCCCGGCAAGCCGGTTGGCCGGTGCCAGTGTGCTACATCGTGGAGTCTGTAGCCCGCCCGCTTTCCGCTGGGGCGGGCGATGTCAGGACCGGGCGGGAGAGAATCCGATCACCACCTAAAGTCGCACACGCAATTGTTAATGGTGGAACTCGCCGCTACCGACTGGTATAATCGGCGGTGCGTTGTTTTTTCGGTCCACCCGAAGGCGGACCGGACGTCCACCGCGAGCGGTCCCTTCAGCGCGGCATTTGTGCGTGCTGCAAGGTAAGTGAGGGTTTGTTTCTTGAGCGCAGTTGCTCCGAGGTCCGCCGACATCCAACGCGTGGACGATGGTGCGCCCCGGGTATCGCTCATCCTGCGGCGGCACGGCGTCAACGAGCGACACATCCCCTGCCGACGTGCGGTGACGCTCTTGGGCGCGCGCGACGGCTGCAAGATCCGCCTCGAGCACTCGGCGGTTAGCGCTGTCCATGCCGCCATCCTCAACACCGGCTCCGATGTGATCCTGGTGGACTTGGGAAGTCGTCACGGCACGTTGCTCAACGGGCTCCGCGTCGAACACGACACCCTCCGCAATGATGACGTTGTCACCCTCGAACCGTTCGAGTTTCTCGTTCGGATCGAAGACGGCATTCATGGCGCAGGCGCTGACGGCAACGGATTCGTCAAGCTTGACCCCGCCCCCGACGTGATCGCGCTGGAACACCTCGCCACTTCTCGATTGCTGAGCCCGACCCGCGACGCATGCACCATCGGGCGCAAGAGCACGTGCGACATTCAGCTAACCGACGGTTCGGTGTCTCGCGTGCATGCCGTGTTGTTCAAGTACAACGGGCATCCCACGATCGTCGATCTGCTTAGCGAAAACGGCACGCTGGTCAACGACGAGCCGGTAACGCTTGCGGAGCTTCACGACGGCGACGCGCTGACGATCGGCGAGACGCTCTTCCGTGTCCGCCTCGCGTCGCATCAATCACTCAAGAAGCTCGGTGCGAACGGTGCGGCGGCGGACGGGAACGGCGAGGTCGTCAAACCGTCCGGAGACCTGGCGGCGCCGGGGCACGTCGATGATCTGATCGACATCCAATCCGTCGAGGGTTCGCAGCGCTGGAAGATCGTCGACGCCTACAACAAGGTCGCCCGAAAACGCTGATTGGCGCCAGGGGGAGCTAGCAGTCTTCAGTTTTCAGTTTTCGGTCAGGCGGGATCGCCGTGTTCTTTTCCTACTGACAACTTCCCGACTGATAACTGATACAGGACGACCAACCATGCCCGCCGCTACACCGCCCGCCAATGCCCAACGCACGATCCGCGCCCCCAGAGGTCCGAACATCACCTGCAAGGGTTGGCAGCAGGAAGCGGCCATGCGCATGCTCATGAACAACCTCGATCCCGAGGTCGCCGAAAACCCGGCCGAACTCATCGTCTACGGCGGGAGCGGAAAGGCGGCGCGGTCGTGGGCGGATTTCGATCGCATCGTGGAAGCGCTAAAGGCCCTCGAAAACGACGAGACGCTTCTCGTGCAATCCGGTCGGGCGGTCGGCGTCGCCAAAACGCACCCCGATGCGCCGCGCGTGCTCATCTGCAACTCGATGCTCGTGCCCCATTGGGCGACGTGGGACGAGTTCCGCCGCCTCGAAGCCATGGGGCTTACCATGTACGGCCAGATGACGGCTGGCAGTTGGATCTACATCGGCACGCAGGGCATCCTCCAGGGAACCTACGAAACCTTCGGCGCTTGCGCGCGTGAACATTTCGGCGATTCGCTCGCCGGCCGACTTCTCGTGACCGGTGGGCTTGGCGGCATGGGGGCGGCGCAGCCGCTCGCGGCGACCATGAACGGCGCGGCATGTTTGTGCGTCGAGGTCGATAGGGACCACATCGAGCGGCGGATCAAGACCAGATACCTCGACAAATGGACCGCCGATATCGACGAGGCCCTCGCGTGGGTCGAAGACGCTCGCCGGACCGGCAGCGCCCTATCGGTCGGTCTTCTGGGAAACTGCGTGGACGTGCTCGCGGAGTTGATCAAGCGAAACATCACCCCCGACGTGCTCACCGATCAGACCTCGGCCCACGACGCGCTCAACGGTTACGTCCCGAACGGCATGTCGTATGAGGCAGCGCTCGCGCTCCGCAAGTCTGACCCGGACCGCTACATCAGCGAGTCGATGCGTTCAATGGGCGAGCATGTTCGGTCCATGCTCGAATTGCAAAAACGCGGGGCGATCACGTTCGACTACGGCAACAACATCCGCGGACAGGCGAAGCTCGCCGGTGTGGAAAACGCCTTCGACTTTGCGGGGTTCGTGCCGCTGTTCATCAGGCCGCTTTTTTGCGAGGGGCAAGGTCCGTTCAGATGGGCCGCGCTGTCGGGCGATCCGAACGACATCGCCGTGACCGACCGGGCCGTGCTCGAAACGTTTCCCGACAACGAGCACCTCTGCCGTTGGATCAGGCTCGCGGGCGAACGCGTGGCGTTTCAAGGGCTGCCCGCGCGGATCTGCTGGCTGGGCTATGGCGAGCGTGCGAAAATGGGGCTTATCTTCAACGACCTCGTCGCCAAGGGCGAGATCTCCGCGCCGATCGTCCTGGGTCGAGACCATCTCGACTGCGGCAGCGTCGCCAGCCCCAACCGCGAGACGGAGGGCATGAAGGACGGCTCCGACGCGATCGCCGATTGGCCGATCCTCAACGCCTTGCTCAACACCGCGTGCGGCGCGAGCTGGGTAAGCGTTCACCAGGGCGGCGGGGTCGGCATCGGCTACGCGATCCACGCAGGGCAGGTGATCGTCGTCGACGGCACCAAAGAGACCGCCGCGAGAATCGAGCGCGTACTCACCGCGGACCCGGCCACCGGCATATTCCGCCACGTCGACGCGGGATACGAAAAGGCCGAGCGGATAGCGGACGAGCGCGGGGTGAAGATTCCGGGGCGGTGATCTTCCCCGCATGAACGAACGATACTATGATCCGGGGGGAGCTGGTTTTCTTCGGTGAAGACGATCATATCAAAACTCGTCGAATGGGGTCGTAATCCGGATTTGTTGGCCGAGGATGATCTCATAGCGCCTACGCCCGAGGCCATCGAACGAGCGATCAAGATCGCAGAGCATCTGGAGGTTGACGGATCACCGCCGCCGATGCGCGTCGTCCCGGACGGTGACGGTGGCATTGTCCTCGAACATTCGTGCGGATCCGTCACCACGTCGATCGAAATCGCATCAGACGGATCGGCCGAGTGTGTTGAGTGTGTGGATGGACGAGTGGTCCGATGTGACGAGTACCACGTGGGGCAGTGACGGACTGCGGGAGAACGCGGGGCCAACATAGCGGGGCATAGCGGATGCGGCAGCAGCGCCGCATCCGCGAAATCACCCCGAGCCGCGGGCTTCAGCCCGCGCGATGTCTCGGTTGGCGAGGAGTTCCGCGCATCCATTGGATCCGCACGAATCGCCCCTCGGCTTGCCATAGCCTCGATCATGCCGTAGTACTTCAGTGGAGTTGCCCGAGATTTCATAGTGTGCATGTGGGTGTTGCAAGATGGAAAGATGCTTCGTGATTCAACCGTTTGATCACGGGCCTTATGACAAACGATACGACGACGTGATCGAACCCTCAGTTCGGGCCGCTGGGTTGGAA
>JADFHG010000169.1 GCA_022567365.1 Planctomycetota bacterium
TCAAACCCAGGTAAGGTTCTTCGCGTTGCTTCGAATTAATCCACATGCTCCACCGCTTGTGTGAGCCCCCGTCAATTCCTTTGAGTTTTAGCCTTGCGGCCGTACTCCCCAGGCGGCGCACTTATCAGTTTTCCTACGGCACGGTCGACGCCAGAGTCTCCCATACCTAGTGCGCATCGTTTACGGCGTGGACTACCAGGGTATCTAATCCTGTTTGCTCCCCACGCTTTCGCGTCTCAGCGTCAGAACAGGCCCAGCGACCCGCTTTCGCCACCGGCGTTCCAACTGATATCTACGCATTTCACCGCTCCACCAGTTGTTCCAGTCACCTCTGCCTGCCTCAAGATTGGAGGTTTGCCGGGCAGTTCCTCGGTTGAGCCGAGGGCTTTCACCCGACACCTGCCATTCCGCCTACACGCTCTTTAAGCCCAGTAATTCCGAACAACGCTTGCACCCTCCGTATTACCGCGGCTGCTGGCACGGAGTTAGCCGGTGCTTTCTTAGGGGGTGGTCGGTATTCCTAACCCCTATACAGCAGTTTACATCCCGAGGGACTTCTTCCTGCACGCGGCGTCGCTCCCTCAGACTTGCGTCCATTGGGGAATATTCGTTGCTGCAGCCACCCGTAGGTGTCCGGACCGTGTCTCAGTTCCGATGTGTCGGGTCACGCTCTCACGCCCGATACCCGTCGTTGCCTTGGTAGGCCTTTACCCCACCAACAAGCTGATAGGACATGAACCGCTCCCAGACCGCCGGAGCTTTGCCCGCTGGACCATTCGATCCTACGGGGTCATCGGGTATTAACGGCACTTTCGCAAAGGAACCGAAGTCCCGCCGTTATCCCCGAGTCTGGGGTACGTTGTCCATGCATTACTCACCCGTCCGCCACTAACTCAAGCTCGGGTTACCCCTTGCAAGAGTCCGTTCGACTTGCATGCTTTAGCCACGCCGCCAGCGTTCGTTCTGAGCCAGGATCAAACTCTTCACTTTATTATCGTTTCCGTTTCGACCCGCCACTGACAAGCAGCGACGGAACGGACGAAATCAACGAGAAAAGGCTCTCAAACTTACGCGTCTGTGAGAATGAGAGTTCTGGGTGCCTGACGCACCCATTCAAAACTTGCGCTCCCGTTTCAGCCGACCGACAAGCGGACGACCTATCGAGAGCGGGACTGGCCCCGCGCTGAAATTGACGCTACAGCGGGGGGCTTCACATTCCCACGACGACAAAACCTGTTTACTTTTCAAAGAGCCGCCGACGCAAGGAAACCTTCCGTGCGGCGAGCAACACATGGTAGAGGCGCATCCCAGGCTGTCAAGGCGTTTGCTTCAGTTTTTCCGTCTTTTCCCAAACCTTCGAGTCCTCGGACCCGAGTTGTCGATGCGGAACGCTCGGAAAGCCCCGGAAGCGATCCACGCAGGTTGATCGCTGCGAACGCCGACACACCGCGAGAATAGCATAAATCGCGTCATCGCGACTAGATTTACCGTGAAACTGTCCACATTGCAGTGTCAAATCTCTTTTGGCGGCGGTGTGCGGTTCGGGGGCGAGGCGACGCTGATTCGAACGACGCACGATGTTTGCCTGACGGCGTGCATCGCTATCATCCGGGCGAACCTCGTTGCCAAAGGAGAGACCGTTGAAGAAATCGCCGCTTTTCATCATTTTTCTCATCGCGTTCGTCGATTTGGCCGGGTTCGGACTGATTCTGCCGCTGCAGGGCGTCTACGCCGAACGCATGCACGCGAGCACCTTTACGTTCGGATTGCTCGTCGGTGCGTATGCGGCGACGCAGTTCATTTTCAACCCCATCCTCGGGCGGTGGTCCGATCGCGTTGGCCGAAAGAGGGTTCTGCTGCTGTGCATCGGCGGCAGCGTCGTCAGCCACATCCTGCTCGGTGTCGCCGATATCGCCCAATCACTGCCGCTGCTGTTCGTGGCGCGGATCCTCGACGGTCTCAGCGGGGCGAACATCGCAACCGCCCAGGCGTACATCGCCGACGTCACGACCGAGGAGAACCGCGCCAAAGGCATGGGGATGTTCGGTGCGGCGTTCGGGCTCGGATTCGTCGTCGGACCGGCCATGGGCGCCGGGCTCGCGTGGCTGGGCACGATCGTCAGCGGCGAACAATTCGGCACGTCTTGGCCGGCATTCGGTGCGAGCGCCCTTTCGCTCGTCGCCACGATTCTCGTCTGGCGCCTCCTGCCGGAATCGAGACCCGACCGCGAACGCACAAGCGATAGCGGCAAACGCCGGGGCGAAGGATTTCGCTTGATGGCGATCTACCGCGCGATGAAGGATCCGCGCCTCGCCGAGCTGCTCACGATGACGTTCACGACGACCTTCGCGTTCGTGTTGCTCGAGGTCACGCTCGTGTTTCTCTGCATTGATACGTTCGCGCTGGACATGACCGGCATCGGTCTCGTCTTCACCTATCTGGGCATCGTCATGGTCATCGTGCAGGGCGGACTCGTCGGGCGACTCGCGCGGCGGTTCGGCGAACCGGCCGTCCTTTCGGTCGCACCGTTCGTGACGGCGATCGGCTTTGTGCTCATCACGGGTGCGCTGTTCACACAAACCACGTCACTGGCGTGGTGCATGCTGCTTGTCGGACTCTTGCCAACCGTCGTCGGCCACGGGCTGACCGGACCGAACATCAACGCGCTGATATCGCGCCAGGCCCACAAAGACCGCCAAGGCGTGACACTAGGATTCTCGCATGGGGTTGCGAGTCTCGCGCGGGCGCTGGGTCCGCCGCTCGGGGGCTTGCTCTATTGGAAGGTCGGACCGCATTGGCCGTATTGGGGCGGCGCGGCGATTCTGGTGATGGCCGGAGTGTTCGCAACGTCGATCCGGGTTGCCCAACGCGCGAGCCTCGAGCGCGAATCGTAGCGGCCATTTGGCTTCAACCGGCGAGTGTTTCGAACCGCGACCGTGAGGGAGCGGCCGACCACTACCGTATACAACGACTGGAGCATGGGCCGGGGAAAGCGCGCCAAGACGCCGTCACCGCGATCGCAGTCCCCCGCCCGCGCAATCGCAACGACACCTTGCACCTCCCGGTCGCGCGTCGTAGGGTGGTGCGCGGTAAACAATATCGCTAAGGGAGCACAACGATGAATACGCGAACGCCCCTCTTGCTGGTTGGACTGTTGATGGCATTCATCCTGGTAGCCCTGCCGCCGGGCCATGCTTCAGGGGACGCCCAAAACGACGGACTCGAACGTCGCGTTCGCGAACTGGAGTCAGTCGTGTCCTCATTGGACGATCGTGTGCGTGCCCTCGAGCGCGCTCTGCTGCCGGAAAGAGCGACGCCGGCCAAAGAGGTATGGCGGCGCCTCTTGCACGGTATGACCACGGACGAAGTCCGAAGGGTGCTGGGACCACCATCAAGTACCGATAGAAATCCGGTTGTCACCTATTGGTTCTACTCGCCCAAGGGTAAGCTCGGCCCTCATGTCCTGTTCGATTCGACGCACATGACCGTCAACGGTTGGACCGAACCCCGATGACCCCGCTCGCCGATTGCCGCCGTCGGGACGCTCTATCGACCCGGCGTAGGCGTGCGTGTCGGTCGATGGCGAATCACCGCGCGGGCTGAAGCCCGCGGCTCGGTGCACGGCAATGAGAATCTTCGCGCTCTACCCGAAAAGAGGATCTTTGCCCTCCCCACACTCCCGCGTTAGCGTATTGCACGCGGCGCCCTGCCTGTCCATGCCGACGAGACGCCGCGCTGCTTGGACGACAATCCGGCGAGACGTGGAGTGCTTGATCCATGAGCGATCCGATTGCGAAACTGCTGAACGAACGGGTGGTCCTCGACACGGCCGGCTCGGTCCTGTACTTCGGCACGCTCGTCGAAGTAACGGACGCCGTGTTCGTGCTAGCTGACGCGGACCTGCACGACTGCCGAGACGGTCACGCGGACAAAGAGACGTATACGGCCGAGATCGCCCGCGAGGGGGTCGCGATCAACCGAAGTCGGATCGTCGTCATGCGCGGTTGCGTGATGAGCATGTCGCGGCTGGCCGATGTGGTGGCGGAATGACTCAGGCAGCCGTGATCCGGCCGCGAGCCGGCGGTCCCGAGCGCCGGCCGACCGTTTGATTGAACCTAAGGAAGAACGCATGCAACTCAAAGTATTCGTGACTGGGGGCGCCGGCTATGTGGGCAGCCATTGCGTGCGCGGGCTTTGCGACGCCGGGCATGAGGTGACAGTCTATGACAATCTGTCCGCGGGCTACCGCGCCGCGGTCGACCATCGAACGACGTTCGTCTTGGGCGATCTCGCCGATCGTCCGCGACTCGATGCAACCCTCGCCGAAGGCAAGTTCGACGCCGCGATGCACTTCGCCGCCCACATCGACGTCAACGAGTCGGTGCGCGACCCGCTGAAATACTATCGCAACAACGTCGGCAACACGGTGAGCCTGCTCGAGTCTCTGCGGGATCACGGTGTGAAGCGGATGGTATTCAGCTCGACGTGCGCGACGTACGGCGTCCCGGATGCGGTCCCGATCACCGAGGATATGTCCAAGAACCCGATCAATCCCTATGGGCGCACGAAGCTGGCGATCGAGTGGGCGCTCGAGGACTCCGCCGGCGCCTGGGGGCTCGGTGCGACCGCGCTTCGCTATTTCAACGCGTCCGGCGCCGCGGCGGATGGTTCGATCGGCGAGGCGCACAAGCCCGAATCCCATTTGATCCCGCTGACGTTGCAGGTTGCGCTCGGACAGCGGGAAGACATCAAGATCTTCGGTCTTGATTATCCAACGCCCGACGGCACATGCGTGCGCGATTATGTACACGTCGAGGATCTCGCGTCCGTCCACCGGATCGCCATCGAATCGCAGGAGGAGGGGCGCTTCCGATTCTACAATGTCGGAACGGGGCTCGGGGTCAGCGTCAAGCAGCTCATCGAGGCGGTTCGCGAAGTCACCGGTCACGACATACCGGCCGAACCCGCACCGCGACGCGCGGGTGATCCGCCGGAGCTCTACGCCGATCCGACGAAGGTGATGTCGGAGTTGGGCTGGCAGCCGAAGTATCCCGACATTCGCAAGACGGTCGAGACGGCGTGGAACTGGCATCGGACCCATCCGAACGGCTACGACGCGGCGGAGTAGCCCCTGTTCCGGCAACGTGTTCGAGAAGCTATCAGCTATCAGCCGTCGGCCTTCAGCTATCAGCCTTTCGGCTACGACCCCGTACCCTATGACCAAGTCGCCCATGACCGGGTGGCCCATGTCGTCTCGACATCGGGGAGACGATGCCACTCGTCGGGGCTCGTAGCCCAACTGATCCGCACAGCAGACCCTGCGAGAACGGTCGTGCCATCAGCGACGATCGTCGAATCCGCCACAAGTGGAGCTGGGTTAGCTAACCCGCGCACGGAAGTTGAACCCCCACCCCCTTCGCAAGACGTTTGACAAGTGCGCACTCACAGCACAGCATTGGGACAATGAGCGGTACGCGGCGACGAATAGTGGTGGGGGCTCTTCTCGGAGCGGCCTTTGCATTCTCACCTATATGGTTCTGCAAACCCCTCGGCTTGCGGGGCGTCGCCGGAGTCCTTGAATTTGTCATCATGATGCCCGGTGTGGTCATTCCAATGCCGATATTCTATTTTCTCGACGAAAGTCCTCGGGGTCATCTCTGGCTAATATTGATGGTATCCGCGCTGTTTTATGCAGTGATCGGAGCCTACATCGGATATCTGTGGAAAGCCTGGGCGCGGGAACATGACGAAACGGCATGTGTCCAGTGCGGCTACTGCTTGACGGGTAATACGTCGGGCGTGTGCCCCGAATGCGGCGAGGCCGCCCCACCAAAGAAGCCATTCAACGCCAAGACGCAATCTTGACGGAAGGGCAATCCGTGGCGGAATTCACGCGGATGCCGAGTTTTGTACCGGCGTCGACGATCTGCGATGCCGATGCGCACCGTGTTCGACGAACGTCGCCGGGGCCGTTCTCATCTTCTCCGCGCAGTACGCACTACGAATAACGCACGTTTTGATGGCGAATCGGATAGAACTCGGGGATCATGCGATCGACGCGTAGCAGACCGTCGCGTGTCAAGGTCACTCCGTCGTTATCCACGACGCACCATCCCTTCTCCGCGAAACCGCGCAGTGCATCCCCAAATCGATCGGTGATCTCCACGCCGAACTTCGCGCGAAACCGCGCCGATTCCACATGGCCTAGTTTGAGTTGCAACACGAACTCGCGGACGACGCGATCGTCATCGCTTAGCGCATAGGCCCGCCCCATCGGCAACTCGCCGCGCCGTACGCTCGCGATGTATGACCCGAGCGACGCTATGTTCTGATGGTGCACCCCGTCCAGATATGAGAACGATGCGACCCCGATTCCGAGAAGGTCGGCACCCGAATATTGTGCGTCCTGGTAGACAAACGGGTGTCGCCCCGGGTCGCGTACGGCGGCGTAGGCGCTGCGCACGACGTATCCTGCGTGTTCGAGGCGTTCGAACCCCGCCGCCAATCTCGCACGCTTGACCTCCCACGAAGGCGGGGGCTGCGACAGACGGCCGCCCTGCATCGCGCGATAGAGCGGTGTGTTGAGCGGGATCTCCAGTTGGTAGATCGTCACGCTTTCAGGTGCCATCTGTATGGCACGATCGACCGTATCGCCGAACGACTCGTCCGATTCGCCGAGCAATCCGACAATCAGATCGATGTTGACCGTGGCGAACCCGACGCGGCGAATCGCGGCGTACGCCAGTTCCACGTCGCGAACGAGGTGGACCCGTCCATTGAGCTCGAGGATGGCGTCGTCAAACGCCTGCACGCCCATGCTGATCCGCGTGACGCCCTCATGCTCGAGCAGGCGCAATTTCGCCTCGGTGACGGACTGGGGCGCGCACTCGAAGGTTACCTCCTCCGCATCGGTCCACGGAAACGCGGCCCGCACTCCTTGGATCATGTGTTCGATGGCGACCTCGCTCGGCAGGGACGGTGTCCCGCCGCCGAAGTAGACAAACGACGGTTTGCGATTCGCGAGCGCCGGCAACCGCGCATACATCGAGGCCTCGGCGGCAAGGGCTTGGATGTATTCGTCGACGTCGTCGGCGCTCTTGCCGGTGTAGGAAAGGTAGTAACAGTATCGGCACCGTTCCGCGCAGAACGGCACGTGGACGTACAGCCCAAACGCTACGTCGGGGCGTCGCGGTTTCGGCTCATCGAGCCGGCGGCGCGCAGCGGCCACCTGCTCCCTCGTCCACGTCGAAAACGGTGGGTAGGTCGAGACAAAGTAGCTGCCCTCGATCGGTTCATCAGATGTGGAACGATCGTTGGAATCGGGCGCGTGGCTCATCGCGCAGCGCCCGCCGGTCGTCGGCACGCGGAATCGTCGGCATCCCATGACGTGTAGGCTGACGGGCGGCAGTTAGAGCAATTCCCGATTTTGTTCGCCCAATCCACCGACATTCGCACGGCATCAATCGACGGGAGATCGCGCGGGCTGAAGCCCGCGGCTCGGAAGACTGAAGCGGTAAGTGCCGTAGGAGTCGCAGCGCCGCGCGCACTCCACCGCCGCCGC
>JADFHG010000170.1 GCA_022567365.1 Planctomycetota bacterium
AGTCCGTCGTAGTTATCGGCAAGCGCCCGGGACACCGTTGCCCCGTCCTTGAGCCCTTCGATGAAACCGGCAAAACGTGTCTTTCCGAGCGAATCGAGATACGCCACGATGCTGTGCGCGAGCGCATATCGATGCACCGGAATCGGTCCGGTGGATTGCAAGAGGTTCCCGATCGACCAGTCGTAGCGGACGTATTGTTTGGCGAGCAAGTCGGCGGTCTCGCCCGTGTGGCATCGATCATCCAACACGCGCTCGGCGATCAACTCCGCATATCCTTCGTTCACCCAATGTGGGATCAGTCGCGTCGTATAGAGTCGGTGCATGAACGCGTGGGATCCTTCATGCACGAGCGTCGCCGCAAACCGGTCGACCGCGGACTGCGAGCGCCCTTGTCGAAACAGCGCAATGTGTACGTGTCCGCTCTCGGCGATCGAGCGCGTATACCCCACGGCGCTCTTACCCTCGTATCCGTCGAATTGCCGCGCGAATGCCCAAAACCTCGCCTTGTTGCGCCAACAAAAGACCGGGCACTTGGCGAGGAATACATCCTCGGATGGATCAATTCCAAACTGCGCGCACAACGCGGTGTACATGGCCTCGCACCAGTCGGCCAATTGCGCTCGACTCCGCCGGTCCCAATCGGTCCAAATCAGAAAATGTTCCGTTTCGATGAGCTCGATGCCCTTGCCGAGTCGCCGCTGGACGGTCCTGCCGAATGATCGGTAGACGCCCTCGACCAGCGCACGAATCTCGGGGGGCGTCGCGACGACCCTTCCGCCGTCCGTTCCCTCGAGCGCTTCTTGTGTGAGATCGCCGAGCGTCGGGCCGGATGTCGGGGGGGACGTCGCTTCCGCGGAATTGGTGTCTTCGTGATCCAAGCCCGATTGCGGGTGCGCCGTCTCTTTCGGGAGGTCTCGAAACGCCGCGATTGCATCGCGCACGCGCGACGAGTATTGCGGGTCGAGCCGCTTGGCTTTTCGAAACTCCTTCTGCGCGACGGGAGGGCGTCCGCGCGATAGCGCGAACAGACCGAGCTGGAAATGGTCCTCCGCCGTCAGGGCGCCCGCGGCCCCGCGCTCCATTTCCAACAGCGCGCGACGAGCGCGAAATGCAGAACCCGTTTCGATCTCCGCCCAGGAGAACACGTACGGCGTCGCGCTGGGCAGCTCGCCCTCGACGAGTACGATTCCGAATTCGTCGTGATCGACCACCAGGCCGCCGATTCCACCGCCCGTTTCCAACTCCAAGTCGATTCGCCGCGTTTCGGATTGACCGATCGCTCGGCTTGGGGCCGACGCTAGCCAACAACACGCGATCAAGGCGAGGCACGCCCGCCGCGTGATCGGTTTACCAATCCGCGTGGAACGGTGACGCATGACCGTCCCCGACGTTTGTGTGGCCGTCCAAAGTGAGCGCCCGAGGCGACGAGCGGAACCAGACGGCTCCAAAGGAGTGCGGGGATTCACTATTCGCACTCCAATGTGGGTAACTCCTCACCACCGCTCGCGTCCCCGGCCACCACCGTCAGCCCCGCGTATCGCCCGAGAAGCTGGGCGAGCTGGCTCCGGTCCATACGAAGGTCGATCTCGACGCCCTCGCTGCCGTATCGTCGCGCCAGGATATCGGCGAGGCGACCGAGCTCGGAAAGCAGCTTGCCTTCGGCGTGCGGCACGTGAACGGTCACTTCGACGGCTTCGCTGTTCATCGCCTCCGCCACCGCATTCGCGACGGCGTCGAGCCCCGCACCGGTCACCGCGGAGATCCGAATCGCGTCCGGATGGCGCCTTGCCAACACCTCCGCCACCACCCCACCCTCGATGAGGTCGATCTTGTTCAGCAGCGTGATTCGCCGAACATGGTCGCAGCCAAGGCTGTCGAGCACGTCGCTCACCGCGTCGATCTGTTGCATCGCAGTCGGCGACGACGCATCCACCACGTGAAACAACAAGTTGGCGTGAATGGCCTCTTCCAACGTCGCGCGGAACGACGCGACGAGCCCGTGCGGCAAGTCGCGCACGAACCCGACCGTGTCGCTGAGCAACACCTGATGCCCGTCGCCGAGATCCCACCGAGCGGTCTTTGTATCCAGCGTGGCGAAGAGCATGTCGGCCACGAACCGCCCCGCCGACGTCAACCGGTTCATCAACGTACTCTTGCCCGAGTTTGTATATCCGACGAGTGATACCGTGAACTCATCATCGCGCGAGCGGACGGTGCGTTTCTTGCGCGCGTCGATCCGCTCGATCTGGCGCTTCAAGTGCGTGATCCGATCGCGCACGAGTCGCCGGTCAATTTCGATCTGGCGTTCACCCGGGCCGCGCGTCCCCACACCGCCGACCGCGCCCACCGCGGTCCCGCCGCCGGCGCCGGCGATGCGCTCGAGGTGGGTCCACATTCCGCGAAGACGCGGCGCGGTGTATTGGAGCTGCGCAAGCTCGACCTGTAACTGTGCTTCACGTGTCTTCGCGCGCCGCGCGAAGATGTCGAGGATCAGCTCGCTCCGGTCAATCACCTTGCATTCGATGCGCTTTTCCAGCGCCCGGATCTGCCGAGGCGTCAGCTCATTGTCGAAAATCACGACGTTGGCCTCGGCCGTAACGACCCGTTCCATGAGTTCGGTGACTTTGCCCTTTCCCAGCGCGAGCGCCGAACCGATGCCCATCCGTTTTTGAATCATGGAATCGACGACCGAAACGCCGGCCGATTCCGCCAGCGCCGCCAGCTCCGCCAGCGGGGCGCGAAGGTCGATCGTGGTATGCGGCAGGATGATGCCGACGAGTACCGCGCGTTCAATCCCCTCCCTTGGGGCCTCGCCACGGGGTTCCTCGCTACCCTTGCCTCCCGAAATCAACGGGCTATAGCGGCCAAATGGAAATGGATTGTCGGGTTGCTGCATAGGCGTCCGGGCGATTCTATCCCACGGGCGGGCCTCGGGTCAACGGCCGATCCGGCGGTTGAAAGATCCGATCGCGGTTTCGTTCGCTTATGTTCTTGGGACTCATGGGCCTCGCAGGGGGGGGGGGCTTCTTCAACGGACCGCTGGAATCGGCTGCGGGTTGTGGGGTTTGCGGCGCCAGGCCGGGGATTACTCGCCACCCTCGCCGGAGTCGTAAACGTAGACCCGGCGGATGGCGCGCTCGTCGACGAAGCCGCGAACCGTCAGCGTGGAGAGCAGCGGGTTGTCCCTGTCGGGTTCGACCTTGACGACCCTTCCTATGGTCACGGCAGCCGGCAGGAGGTCCCCCTCCGGGTCGGTCAATACGATGTCTCCGGCACCGAGCACGTCCGATGCGACGTCTCGCCGATCCACCCCGTGAATCTCCATCACGCCGCGACCGCGCCCGATCAGCCAGTATGCCTCCGGCAGCACGAGGAACTCCCCATCGACGAACCCACCGATCCGCACCTTCATCTGCGAATCAACATCCGACAACAGTTTGACGCGGGCCGTGTGCGTGCCGATGTGTTCGTCGATCAACCCGATGAGTGACTCGGCCCGAAGCACAGGCATGCCCGCCGCCACTCCATCCGCCTCACCCCAGTCGATGGTGAACTCGCGCGTCATCACCGGCGCCCCGCTGCGCACGCCGCTGAGGCGGCCCGTGTTGATCAGCCGCGACGCGCGCCATGCCACGATGTCGGATCCGACGACCCGTGCCGGAAGCAGCCGGCCGCCCGCGCCCACGCCCGCCCCGCCGAACTCCCCACCGCGGATCGCCGTCAGGATCTGATTCTCGCGCGCCAAGTCTTCGGCCTGAAGTGTGAGGGAGGCGACCTGATGTTCGAGGGCCGCTTGCCGTAGCATTTGGGCGCGATACTCGACCGCCGAAACCGGCTTCTCGCCGTTCGCCCCGCCTCCGGCGAGAAGGTCCGCTCCACGACCCACGCCGTCCTGCAGCGGCACGAGCACTTGGGCGAGGCTCATGAGCCGTCCGGTACAGGTCGCCGGAAGCAACACCGACATTGCCGAAATCGCAAGCAGAAACGCGACGAGTTTCCTCGCCGGGGTCCATATCCATCGACGGCGGTTCCGACTTCCTAACATCGCATGCTCGGTTCGTACCTTTGATCGGTGCGACAGGGTCCGCCGGTGCGCGCGCCGGCGAGGCGATTCGTCGCGTAAGAGGAGTGGGCGAAGGTCGTGCCGCTGATATCACGCGCATCGCCGAAGCGGAAACCACTGGAGCGTTTCCCGGTCGGGTACGCCGGATCTCTCGACATTCGCAACGAATCAAACGGCGAGACGTCGCGCGGGCTGAAGCCCGCGGCTCGGAATACAGAAGCGGGAAACCCTCTGGCCGCGGTGTCGGTTTGTAGTCGGTTGAGATGTGCCACCGTTGCATCCTTGAAACGGGGCGCGTCCTCGCGGAGGCGCTCAGAAATCGTCCGCGTCAGACTCCATCGTTTCTTTCCACAGCGCAAGGTTGTCCAGATAGACGGCGGTGCCCCGCGCCACGCAGCTCAGGGGGTCGTCAACGAGCATGACCTCGAGCCCGGTGGCCTCGGATAGGACGCGGTCCAAACCGCGCAAGAGCGCTCCGCCGCCGGCCAGGTGGATCCCGTTTTCGACAAGGTCCGCCGCGAGTTCCGGTTCGGTGGCTTCGAGCGTTTTGGTCACGCACTCGATGATCTGGGCCACCGGTTCCTTGAGCGCCTCACGGATCTCCTCGCTGGAGACCTTGCAACTGCGCGGCAACCCGCCGATCAGGTCGCGACCGCGAACCTCGCGCGTCATTTCCTCTTCCATCTCGGCGATGGACCCGATCTCGATCTTGATCGCCTCGGCGGTTTGCGGTCCGATCATCAAGTTATACGTACGGCGCATGTACGCGATGATGGCCTCGTCCATATCGTCCCCCGCCACGCGCACACTATGGCACACGGCGATGTCCGCCAGAGACATGATGGCCACTTCGGTCGTGCCGCCCCCAATATCGACGATCATCGACGCCGTCGGTTCGCCGATCGGCAGACCAGCGCCGATGCCGGCCGCCATGGGCTCCTCGATCAGGTATACGCGGCGAGCCCCGGCGCGTTCGGCGGAGTTGTAGACGGCGCGCTTTTCGACGGCGGTAATGCCCGACGGGATCGCAATGACTACGCGGGGATGGACGAGCCGCCTGCGACCGTGAACCTTGCGGATGAAATAGCCCAGCATCGCCTCGGTGATGTCGAAGTCCGCGATCACGCCGTCCTTGAGCGGACGGATAGCCTCGATCGAGCCCGGCGTCTTGCCCAGCATCGCCTTGGCCACCAGCCCGACGGCGTTGCCGTTGTCCAGCACCTGATTGGTGCCGCGCCGGACGGCTACGACGGACGGTTCATTCAGCACGATACCTTCGCCCCGGACGCAGACGAGCGTGTTGCACGTCCCCAGGTCGATCCCCATGTCAAAACTGAATGCGCCAAGCAGCGAGTCGAAAATCACCGCGCTAAATCCTTTCCCACCTCTTCGCCCACCAACCACAAGGTGGACGCGGCGGAGATCTTACACACCGCCCAAGGGCAGCCACTGACCGAAGAACTGCTGGCTGCGAATAGACACGAAGACGATTGAGACCAAAAGGAACAAGGCCGCGATCGCCAGCAATACCGTATAAATGTCGCTCTCGGCCCTGGTCGGACCAATGCCACCTTCACTCATATCAAGATGCTCCGGTCACGCGTCTCATCTGAACAGTCCGAATCCATCCCTCAGTCGACCCGCACGCCGACAAAGGCGCCGCCGCCCACCGAACCCTCCTCACGCCACAGTCGTTCTCCGCAGGTGCGGAGGCTAGGGCGGCGTCGAGAAGTGGAACTCGTCCTGGACCTGGTCTCCCGCACGCACTGACATTCCCTGTCTGGTTCGAATCAGGCGTCCCGCGGACAGGTTCGGCTGCACGTCCGTAATCTCCACGTCGCCGACGTAGTCACTGCCGCGGAACACCACGAAGGTCGTCCCTTTCTGGACGCTGTCCGCGCTGCCCACGCTGATGGTCACCAAATTGCCGTCGACGGATCGCACCTGACCGGAGATTCGCGCCGGCGCCCTCGCCGTCAGGGGCGTGATGCGCCTCGCACCGACGTTGGAGACAGACTCGCCTGATCCTCCCGCCCTGGGTGATCCCGTACGCAGCGCCACCCTGCGGCTCTCTTCGCGGAGGATGTTGATCTCCTGGGCCTGCTGCCGGCGCTGTTGGATCAGAACCGTCACGCGCGTGGTCAACTCGTTCACCCGTTCGCTGAGGGAGCTATTCCGCTGCTCAAGTTCGATGTTGCGCGACTCCAGCTCTTGGCGCTGGGCCTCAATGGCCGCGCGGCCCGCCTGGGCGATGCCCAATTCATTGGTCAACCGCTGTGCCAGTGCATCGGCCCGGCGATTGTCCGCCGTGAGCTGGGCGATCTCTCCGCGCTGCCTGGCCACTTCCTGCTTCACGCCCTCCAGTTCGGTCTCCAAGCCGTTCGATCGATTGAGTTGCGTTCTGATCGTATCACGCGCCGAAGCCAACTCGGCCGCGTGCGCCGCCATCAGATTCCGCTGATGGGCGTCCGAGATTTGAGCGTCCTGACGGTAATCGTCGGCCAGCTCCTTCCAGTTCGCCGACTTGGCCACGAACGATACCACGGTCATCGAGAACGCGATGCACATCACCACCACGACCACGATCAGTATCTTTGTTACACCGCTCAAGAAACTTTCTCCGCCGAGGGCAAGAACTCAGGCAGCCAAAAAAGGCGGGATTTACCGGCGCTCATCGACCCACACCGGCCGATCAGTCACTCCACGACACGGTCGCCGGCTCGACGCCGACTCTCGCGCTCGCGACGAGCCACCGGGCACACCAAGCATTCGACGACCGCCACGCCGCTGACACCCTGTGCCGCGCGGTTCGCGAGCCGTTCCGGACCTTCGCCTCAACCAAATCTATACTGCGGGAGCGTCAAACTTGCAAGCCCTGAATTCCGCCGTTCCTGCGCAGACGTCCCAACAGTCCCAAATTTGACAGGTGGTTCGTCCATGGCGGCTTAGTCCTCCGCCGTCAACTAGGTATCGTTGCCTAGGTGCTGTCCCGAAAGAGCCGGTGGCTGATGGCTTTCCGTGGTGATGGGGCTGAAGCGATCAGCCTCGCCGAACATGTGGTAAGTCAAACGGCCACCAAGGATTGTGGCGATCGGGCGTCCCACGACCTCGCGCCCGTCGAACGGCGTGTTCGTGCTCTTGGAGCACAAAGAGCCTGCCGTGACACGCCAGGTCGCACCCGGATCGATGATCGTGATGTCCGCAATCCGCTTCGCCGCGAGCGAACCCCCGGACAGCCCCAGCAGCGTCGCCGGCGCCGAGGTCATTCGTCGAATCAGTTCAGGCCAATCCCAGATGCCCGACGCAACCATGGCCTCGGCCGCCAGCGCGAGGGCCGTTTCCAACCCGACGATCCCAAATGGGGCGCTCGCAAACTCTCGACCCTTTTCCTCGACAGTGTGCGGCGCATGGTCCGTTACGATGCAATCGATGGTGCCGTCC
>JADFHG010000171.1 GCA_022567365.1 Planctomycetota bacterium
ACACCTCGCCCACAGCCCGAACCATTGCCCGACAATGCGCTACCACGCCTCCGGTCACGCCGACGGGTCCGTTCCGCGACGACATCATCTCCATTATCCTGGTGGCAATGGATCGAAACAGACCCATCGAAATGTCTTGACGCGGTTCCCCGGCTTTGACCCGCTCGATGACCTCGGTCCCGGCGAACACCGTGCAGAAACTGTTGACGATCGTTCCCGCGGATGACGTCATGGCGAGGTCGTCAATTTCCCTTAGCGTCACCCCGAGCTTCACCGCGATCGACTCGAGGAAGGTTCCCGTTCCGGCCGCGCATTTGGCGTTCATGCGAAAGTCCGCCATTGCCCCGCCCACCTCAATGTGGATCACCTTCGTGTCCTGCCCGCCGATGTCGATGATGTGTCGTACATCGGGGCACCATTCCCGAGCGCCGCGCGCATGACAGGTGATCTCCGTCACCCTGCGATCGGCGTCGGTAACGTGCTCGCGGCCGTACCCCGTCGATACGCAATATGAAATATCCTGGAGCGTCCCCTTGGCCACCAACAAGGCCCGATCGAGCGACTCTTGCGCCGACTCCGCAAAGTCGAAGCCCGACGATAACACATGATGGCCGACGATCGCGCCGGCATTGTCGAGGACCACGCACTTGGTCGCCGAGGAGCCCACGTCGATGCCCACGAACAGCGCGGCGTTCATCGTTGCCGGCCCTCCAACTGCTCGATAAATGCCTCGATGTTGGTCATGCTCTGCGCCGTCGAGAAAAAACGCACGTCGCTGAGATCCCCGTCGAGGACGAGAATGGGCATACCCAGTTCCTCACGCAATCGCTGCGCCATCCCGAATCGCGAGTTTGTGTTGTTGGGGCAAGTGCGGGCATTGTGGAAGATCGCGCCCTCGATCCCGAATTTCTGGAACATATCGACGAGAAATGCCTGCTTGGTGTTCTCGTCGCGGTTGATGAAGATCTCGATGCTGGTCTTGGCCATCCACTCCAACGGATCGCCGCCGTCGAAGGGCTCGAACGCCCAAGAGTTGCAGTATGTACTCGCGGCAATTACGGCGTTGAGGTCGAAAAACTTCTCGGAAACCTCTCGCAGCTTCGGCCAGATCGGCATTCCCTCCCAATACAGCCGCCACTTCTCCGCCGGCACGGCGCCCACGCCATCCGCGACGCGCTGCTTCATCTCGACGAGTAATGTCTCATAGTAATCCACCGCCACCTGTGAGCCGCGCATGACGATCACCGGGGCCATGTGGATCAAACCGTCAAAGAACGAAAACGGCGCGGGACGTGTCCGCGCGGTTTCCAACACCTCCAACCATAGCGTACTCGCCCGGCTTGACAACGCGACCACCTCGCGCAAACGATCCCAATCCATTTGCAGCTTGAACGAATCCTCGATTTGGCTGACCATGTTGAGAATCTGTTTACGGACGAACGCCACGTCGTCCGCGCCCACGCGGCCAAGATGGGTCGGCGGACAGACGCCCAAGACCGCCGCCTCGTGCTTGCGTCCGAAGAAACTGAACCAGTCCTGAACCTCGCGGCATTGATTCGTGCTATACACGAGAAGATCGGGCGTTGGCGTCCCCGCAATCCCATAACTCTCCTGCAAGGGACTGTATCCCGCGATCGACGCGCCGATGTCGCTGGTCATGTATGAGCACGATTCCGCACAGTACCCTGCCGCAACCGCCAGTGGAATGTGCTTGTGGCTCACCTTGCGCGCCCCCAGCATGGCGCCGTGGTTTTCAGGGAAGAACACGTCGAAACCCATCGCCGTGAGGATCTCACACGGACCGACCGACGTGCACCACGCCACGCGCCGCGCCGGATCGCTCGCGGCCGCGTCGAGGTCCACGAAGTAATCGCGGAGCAGCGTGCGAAGACGCTGCTGCGTTTGGATCACCACTCGTTTGACGGATCTACTCACGTGTTTCCCTGGAACGATTGTTTGCCGTCCCGCAGCGTCAGCCCATTTCGATCGTTTCGTAGCGTCCGCCCCCCGTGGCGGACGAAGTCTTCGGGGGCTCCGATTCACTCCGTTCCGGTCCGTCCACCAGTGCGTTGAAAATCCCGATGGTTCTGGTGTTTATCCATGTTCTTGGGTGTCCCACGGCCGCCACGGGGGGCGGCCGCTACTTTTGCAACTGGTTGCTACGGCACGACGATCGACCGCAACGATACCCCTTCCTTCATCGCCTCGAACGCCTTCTCGATCTCCTCCAGCTTGAACCGATGGGTCACGACTCGCTCGACGTTAACCTTACCTTGCGCCACAAGTCTGATGAGCGGCACGTAATCCAACGGACGACATCCCAGCGATCCGACGATCTCAATCTCCTTGAACATGATCTTGCCGGCGACCAGAGAAATCTTCTCCTGCGTATAACCGACCACACACAATCGGCCGCCGATCCGCACGCACTCGAAGGCCTCTTCGATCGTGCGGGGATTGCCGATGATCTCGATCGCGATGTCCGCTCCGCCGCCCGTGCGCTTCTTGACCTCCTTGCTCACCCGCTCTACCGACGACGGATTGATCGTTTCGGACGCTCCGAACTCCTTGGCCCACTCTAGCTTTCGCTCGCTAATATCGACCGCGATGACATATCCCCCGGCGGCAGCGGCCAATTGCACCGCGTTGATGCCGACCCCGCCGCAACCGAATATCACCACTGAATCACCGGGTTGCACGCGTGCGCGGTTCTTGACCGCGTGATAGGGGGTTGACACCGCGTCCGCGATGATCGACGCGGCCTCGAGCGGAATCGAATCCGGTAGCGCCACGACGTCCTTCGCCGGAACGGCCACGTACTCCGCGTATGCTCCATTGAAATGGTTGCCGAGCATCTGCATGTCGGCGCAGATGTTTTCGCGACCCATACGACAGAGGCTGCACTTTCCACAGGTCAGCACGGCGGGGATTACCACGCGGTCGCCCACCGCGACATTCGTCACCGCCTTCCCGATTTGCTCGATGATCCCGGACGCCTCGTGCCCGAGAACGATCGGCGGCTTCTTGAAGGTAGGCACGCCGTGCTCGATGTAGTGCAAGTCGGTATGACAAACACCGCACGCGGCCACCTTGACCAGGATCTGGTCCGTCCCGACGCTGGGAACGGGAATATCCTCGACCTTCAAGCCGACCTCGCTGCCATGGAACACAACCGCTTTCATGCTCGGCCCCGCTTTTCCGTTCTCCCCATAGTCATCCAGATCTCCGTGTATGTTCGTCTTCTGAGAACTTGCCGTAACAGCCTGTTGAGGCAGTCGACGTAGCGTCCGCCCCCCGTGGCGGACGTGGTTGCCGAGAATGCTATCGTCGTCCTACGGCCGCCACGGGGGGCGGCCGCTACGTGCTCGGCGGAGGCACCACTTTTCGAACAGGCTGTCATCCGTGCCGCCACACCGGCGGACGTTTCTCCATAAATGCCGCGATCCCCTCCTGGGCATCCGACAGCTTCATGAGTTCGTCGAGATACAGTCGCTCCGCGCGCTCGAGGTGCGAAAGAATCCCCTCGCGTGCGGCCAACATGGTCGCCTTCTTCGCCAGCCGCACGACCGGGCGCGAGAGCTTGCGTATGTTGTCTAGATAGCCATCGACCTTGGCCTCGAACTCTTCGCATGGATACACCTGGTTGACGAGCCCTATGCGAAGCGCCTCGTCCGCTCCAATCGTAGCGCCAAGCGCCGTCAGCTCGACGGCCTTCTTGATACCGATCTGCGGGGGCAAGACGCACGCCGCGACCGGCGGAAACACGCCGACCTGTACCTCCGGTTGTCCGAATTTGGCGCGGTCCGATGCCAAGACGATGTCACAGAAGCATGCCAGCTCGTTGCCTCCCCCCAACGCCGCCCCCTGGACGGCCGCAATCGTCAACGCGTCGGTCGCGGCAAGCTTGCGGAAGATCCCGTGGAACATCCGGATCATGTCCCCGACCTTCTCCACCGTATGGTCCGCGACGTCCACACCCGCGCTAAAGACCTTGCCCGTCGCGCGAATCACGATCGCGGCCAAGTCGGTGTCCGCCGTCACACGCTCCAGCACCGCGTTGAACTCCTCCATCATGGCATTGTTCAGCACGTTGAGCGGCGGACGGTTCATGGTCACCGTGGCAATGCCGTCGGATACGTCTGTAGTCAGAAACTCGCCCGTGTCTGTCATGTCAGGTCTTTGATTACTTGTCTTGAGTTATCAGTTATCAGTTGTCAGTTCTTCGGTGTCCATAAACAACCCGACGCCCAGTGCGGAGGGCAAGGACTGACTACCGAGAGCGGAGTAATAACGACTGAAAGCTGACCCCGCATCACTCATACATACTGACCGCCGTCCACGCGAATCACCTCGCCCGTGATGAACCGGGCGCGATCACTACACAGGAACGCCACTGTTTCCGCTACGTCCTCGACGGTTCCAACGCGGCCCATCAGGATCTCCGCGATCGACGCCTCCTTGGCCTCCCGGGACAACGAATCGAGAATCCCCGTATCGATCAGTCCGGGTGCGACGGCATTCACGGTTACATTGAACCGTGCGACTTCCTTCGCGAGGGCCTTCGTCAAACCGATCACTCCCGCCTTCGCGGCCGAGTAATTCGTCTGTCCGAACTTGCCGCGCAACCCATTAATGCTCGATATGTTGACGATCGCACCGGCGTTTTGCTTCCTCATGATCGGTACAACCGCCCGGCAGACGTTGAACACCCCTGTCAAATCGACATCGAGCACGTCACGCCACTCCTCATCGGACATCTTCCAGATCACCCGATCGCGAACGATTCCGGCGTTGTTGACGAGCACGTCGATCCCGCCCCCGCCCCATTGCCCGGCGAGCGCCTCCACGGCGTCATTCACCTGATCGACGTTTCGCACGTCGCCAACCCGCGACCACGCCCGCCGACCGTGCGACTCGATTCGCGCCGCCACGGGCGCCGCGTCATCGGGACCGCCTTGATAAAAAATCCCCACGTCATACCCGTCGCGCGCGAGGGTCTCGGCGATGCACCGGCCGATGCCGGTGCTGCCTCCCGTCACCAAGGCTCTTCGAGGTTGGTCAGTCATGGTTGATGCCGCCAATCCGCTCGCACAAGGGTCACGTTCTCGTCCGACAAACCGCTCTGCACAATTCGGCGCCGCGCCGTCGGCAACTACGCAGTCACCGCGGTCTCGAGCGCCGCGCCGCACTTGCCGCAATGATCGAAGTCGCGGGGTATTCCCTTTGCCCCGCACTCTTTGCAAGTCTTGGCGTATGGACCCCAGAGGAACTCGCTCGATGCGTTCGGATCCGCGGCTCGATCGCGCATTCCCGCGTAGTCGGTCTTGCGCTTTTCCACAAACGCCGTCATACCCTCGTGGGGCTCGAGACTCGTGTAATGGATCGAGAGCCAGTCGCGGGCGTGCCCCACGGTCGCATGCCACGCCGCCTCTTTCCAATAGTTGACCTGCGCCTTCGTATAGCGCGTACATTCGGAAAACTTGTTCACGATTTGCTCGCATTGGTCAGCCACGACTTCGTCAAGTCGCGAGAGATCGATTGAATACCCATCTTCGCCCTTGACCGCTTTCTTGATCTCGGCGGGGGTGACCCTCCGCTCGAACGGCTGTTCCCATGGGTCCGTGTTCCAGTCGGCCAGGAACGTGCGGTCGTCGGTGAACTTTGTGACGAACGCGCCGTCCGCACCTTTGACCACCGGCACGACCGTGTTGACCAATCCCATGGCGAGCGATGCGTACGCCTGATACCGCTGATTCAGGAACAAGATTGCACGTGCCTTGCGATCGCCCACGTGCAGGGGCAACCACTGCGTCGATCCGCCGCAGGCGACCGACCCGACGCTGGTGCCGACTTGGGCGATGAAGGTGTGTTCGCCCATGACGGCCAGATCGCACGCGAGTTGGCTCTCGTTTCCGCCGCCGACCGCCATGCCGTTGAGCCTGGCGATGACCGGTTTGCCGCAGTTGAGGATCGACTCGATGTAGGCCTTGAAACAGGACATGTACTTCCAGTAGTCCCTTGGGCGCTGTGTGTAGCTCGCCTGATACTCCTTGACGTCCCCGCCGGTGCAGAAGGCGCGGTTGCCCTTCCCGCTGAAGACGACGACGGCGACCCGATCATCCCACGAGGCGTCCGTAAACGCGGCCGTCAGTTCCTGGAGTGCGGGCGTGCTGTAGGCGTTGTAATTGTGCGGCCGGTTGATCGTAATGAAGGCCACCCGACCACGCTTTTGATATTCGACTTCCTTGAAGCCGAACGACTCCGCGTCCTTCTGAGGAAACAGGCTCATTATTGGACCTCCGTGTGGCCGTTGGGGCCGCATGCGCGACCGCATGCGCGGCGATCGTCGCCACGTTGTTCGAACGAACGTTCGCTCGATAATCCCGCCGTCAAAAAGGCGAGATCATCCTCGATTGGCATACGCCAAGCGCATGCCCTTATCCATTATGCAACACGAGTTCACGCTGTCAAGGTAGATTTATCGATTTTTTCTCTTGACGAACGGTCCGTGGTCGGCCATAGTAATCGTAGGGGGTAAGGTGTTCCGGCAATCCGCGGATCCCATGGAATGATTTCCAACAAACCAGAACGGGTGTTCGAATCAATCGAGGCCGACCACGATACCAGGCGAAGCACCGATAGCCGCGAGTCCTTCGACGATCGGTTGAACCACATCCTCGAAGCCGCCACCGGTGTCATCGCCCGCGTCGGCTACGAAAGGGCGTCGATGCGCGCGGTGGCCAAGGCCGCCGGCGTAAGCCTCGCCGGCATGTACCACTACTTCGATAGCAAGGAACGGATGCTGTTCCTCATCCAATTCCGCACGTTCAACGCGCTGTTGAACAACCTCAAGGAGAAACTCCAAGGCGTGGGCGAACCGGTCGAGCAGCTCCGCGTCATGATCCGCTCGCACCTCGGGTATTTCGCCGCCAACATGGCCGCACTAAAGGTCTGCTCCCATGAGCTCGACTCGCTCACCGGCGGCGCCTACGACGAGACGCGCCGGGTCCGGCTTGATTACTACAACGTGTGCAGGTCCATCGTCGACCGGGTTCTCGATGCCCATGCCCGCGGGCGCACCATCGATCGCCATGTCGCGACGATGTCCATGTTCGGAATGCTGAACTGGCTCTACCGTTGGTACGACCCCAAGCGGGGTCGGGCACCGACGGCGATCGCCAATCAGTTCGCCGATCAGTTCCTTTACGGTCTGCTCGGCAAACGCGAGGCGGAGGATGCGACCTGAGAGCCTGTTGAAAAAGTAGCGGCCGCCCCCCGTGGCGGCCGTAGGACGACGATAGCGCTCTCGAAAACCACGTCCGCCACGGGGGGCGGACGCTACGCCGGTTTCTTCAACGGACCGCTAGCAGCTTGTTGAAGCAGCATGTGGGACCGACTTTCTAGTCGGTCAAACGCCGCAGGCGGGCCGAAAATGACCGATTGGAAAGTCGGTCCCACAGAAGAGGTTGTTCTTCAACGGATTGCTAG
>JADFHG010000172.1 GCA_022567365.1 Planctomycetota bacterium
CTGCGGCGCTATGGCTTGCGATCGGCGCGGTCGCGGCGTTCGGTGCGCGGTATTGGCGAATCGCTTTGCGGTGCGTCTGTCGCCACGTGGCGGGGCGGATCGCGGCTTGAAGCCCGCGCGGTGTTGCGGATTTGGCGCGACGTTCGGTTATCTACGAACGCCCGCGCGGAGTGACGGACTTGGTGTGACGCCCGTTCATATACGAACGACCGCGCAAGCTGAAGCATGCGGCTCAGGGGAGTGGCGTTCGCAAGGCACGCCATTGTTCCAGGCCAGTCATGTCCGATCCGAGCCTCGATCGCCAGGGCGCGGGTTACTCCGGCCCCGTCATCGCAGTCGCGAAGAGCGAGTAGTCGCCGGCGTCCGCGTTGCGGTTGTGGTTGATATCTGGGACGCGGTGGTCGCAGAGGCGACCGATTCCTGCCAAGCAGGCGCCGATGATTCGTTCGCGGCGGAACCAGCCACAATAATCCCGCCCGCTACACTACCCCCAAGGGGACTCGAACCCCTGTCGCCGGCATGAAAAGCCGGTATCCTAGGCCACTAGACGATGGGGGCGTTTGGATCGGTCGATCGGAAACCGCCGACCGGACATTCGGTGCGGCATCGTAGTAAGGACGCGGAAAATCGTCAAGACGGTCGACGAATGCCGCCGCGCGAGGGTGCGTGGCAAGATCGACGGATGGGCTCTGCCGTCTTCCCGGTGCCGCTCAATACCGTACCATCGCGTCGGGCGCTACCGCGAAGACCGCTCCCTTACGGTCGCGGTTCGGATTGCGCGGTTCGAAGCCACCGAAAGTGACACGGCCCCGCCGCGCGAGTCCGCGATCCGGCGCGATTGTCGACGCGATCGACTTGTCAACCATCGATCTCATCGTGAAGGCGAGTATGTCGTCGTGACAATGAATCGGATTCACATTCGACTCGCTGTTTCCGTTGCCTGGCTGGCGACGATTGGCTTGGGCGGCGCATCCGTCGCCCGGCTTGCCGGATGCAAACGCGCGAACCCGGGCGACGAATCCGCAAGCGTCAGGCTATATTACAGCGTCGACGAGGGGTTCGCCCGCGCGGTGCTCGAACGATTTACCAGCGAGACCGGAATCAAAATCGCCGCCATCCCCGACTCCGAAGCCGGCAAGACGACGGGGCTGGTCAACCGCATTCGCGCCGAGGCGAACCGACCCCATGCCGACGTGTTCTGGTCGAGCGAGCTGTTCAATACGATGCTGCTAGCGCGCGAAGGGATGTTCGAGCCTTACGACCCGCCGACCGCGGCAGACGTCCCCGCGCGTTTCAAGGATGAAGGGCGGCGCTGGACGGCGACGGCATTGCGGGGGCGGGTCATCGCATTCGACCCGAGCCGCATGGGCGATACGCCGATTCCAACGACCTGGGAGCAGCTCGCCGAAGCGGACATCGCACCGCACGTCGCGTTTGCGAATCCGCTGTTCGGAACCACGCGCGGACACGTGGCCGCCATGTTCGCCGCCTGGGGCAAGGAGCGGGGCCGGGCATTCTTGACGGGCTTGCGGGGAAACGGCGCCCTCATGGTGGATGGCAACAGTGCGGCGGTTCGAGCGGTCATCGCCGGGCGGGCCAAGATCGCCATGACCGACACGGACGACGTTTGGGTAGCCCAAGGCAGCGGTGCGACCCTTACGGCGCGCTACCTCGACATGGGCGACGGTGGCACGCTGCTGATTCCCTGTTCCGTCGCGCTGATCAAGGGGGGATCCAACGCCGCCGCCGCGCGCAAATTGGTCGATTATCTGGTGTCGGCCGACGTCGAGCGGGCGCTCGCGCTTAGCGATTCACGAAACGTTCCGGTGCGCGAGCCACTGCGTCGTGAACTCGAGGTCAGCCTTCCACCGGCAACCTCGATTCCGTTTGACGAGATCGCGGACGCAATGGATGAGAGCGCAGCGGCGGTGCGGGAAATCCTGATCCGGTGACCGCGCGCCTCGCCACCTTTGCACTTCGGACCATTGGCGTGGCGATCTTCGCGGCTGCGATTGCGTGGCCTATGATCGCGCTGATCGGCCGAGTCATTACGGATGGCCGAGCACCCGCCGATGGTCTCACAGCGCTGACGTCGCACTTGCCGCTGCACCTGTACACGCTTGGACTGGCGGTCAGCGCGACCGTTCTCTGCATGATCCTCGCGCTGCCCGCGGCGATCGCGGTTGGCCAGACCGGGCGCATCGCGCGCCGACCGTGGGTCGCGATCCTCTTGACCGCACCGCTGCTCTGCCCGCCCGTGGTGTATGCCTTCGGATGGGAGAGAATCCTGCCGATCGGAATGAGCCCCTGGTTGCGATGCGTTGTGGTGTGGGCGCTTTGGGCATGGCCGATACCGGCGCTGCTTGTCGGTGGTGCTTGGGTGCGGACGGGGCGGGCGGCGTATGAGGCCGCCGTTTTGGTCACGGCGCCGACAAAAGCGTTCATATTCGTCGTGCTGCCGGTTCTGGCTCCTCACGTCGCGCTGTCGGGGCTGATCCTCCTGGTGATCTTCCTGCACGAGTATTGCGTGCCCCATGCTTGCGGGATGGTCGTCTCGGCGACGGCGATTCTGGGTTGGGCGTCGGATTCTCGATACGTCATCGACGCGATCGCACCGGCGCTACCGACACTATTCGCGATCGTGGCTGGTTTGGCACTGGTCGGCGTGATCTGGCGACGCAGCGCGCAGGCGGAGAATGCCGCGGCGTGTGCAATAAACAAACCGGCGGCGGCACGGGGCGTTTTCGCGATCGCGATCGGGTGCTTCGTCGTGTCGTTCGTCGTGCCGATCGGCGGTTTGTTGACCAAGCTCTCGGGGTTTTCCAAGATCATCGTGGGGCTGGAAAGATACGGTGTGGACATTCTCTCTTCACTCGGTGTGGCGCTCTTTGCCGCCGCGATGACGATCGCACTCGGCGTCGGCGTTGTACTTTGTGGACGACTCGCGACCCTGGCGCTCGCCGCGACCCTCGTCGTCGGTGCGCTGCCCGGAGCGGTAGTCGGCGTGGCGCTGATCGCCGGATACAACTATGGATTTTTGACCGCGGTATACGACCATTGGCCGATCGTCGCGATCAGCCACGTCGCACGTTACGGTTGGGTCGGGCTGATTGCGGTAATGCTCGCCGCCCGCACGACGAACTCGGAATTGACGGCGCAGGCCGAAACAGACGGTGCAGGACGTCTGTCGGTCCTCGCTTTCGTGCAGTTCGGGCTGAATTGGCCGACGCTCCTTTGCGGTTTCGGTTTCGTGGTCGTGCTGTCTCTCGCGGAGGTTTCCGCATCGACGCTTGTGCGCGTGCCGGACTTCAACCCGATCGCACAGGTGATCTTCGAGAAATTCCACCGCTTCGAGGACGACATGCTCGTCACGTTGTCCCTATGCCTGATCGCCGCTACGATTCCCGCCGCCGGGGTGCTCGCATGGGCGTTTCGGCACCGCGACGAGGGTTGACGGAGCCGAAATCGCCGTGGGTGGCGCAGCCGCGTTTGTCGTGTATGATGATCGCCGCGCGGCTTGTGGTTGCGGCGCACACGCAACGTCCTTGTGCGAGAGAAGTGCGAAGCGATGAACCATGCGTAAGCGTTGCGTTGCTGCGACGCGATGCCGACTGGAGAGCGACCCCAAGCGGAACCCGCTTCTGATTGCGGTGTGAGTGTATTCTGACTGACTCGCCACACATGCGGCAAAACGACGTGGCGGAAGGGAGCGAACGTGCCTCGCAAGGTCATTACGCCGAAACAGAAAATCGAATATCTGTCCATCTTGGACGGAGACGGCAACCTCGATGAAACACTCGATCCGAAGCTCGACTCGGATCGCGCGTTGTATATCTACAAGCTCATGCTTGTCGCCCGCTGCCTCGACGAGCGGATGATCAAGATGCAGAGACAGGGTCGCGTCGGGACGTACGGACCGTGCCACGGACAGGAGGCGTGCCACTGCGCCGCGTCGGTCGTCATGGCACCGGACGATTGGATCGTCCACGCCTTTCGCGAGCCCGGATCGTTCTTTCACCGTGGTTGGCCGATCGAGCGGATCATCCAATTCTGGGGGGGCTACGAGGAAGGTTGCTGCCCGCCGGAAGGCGCGAACGACCTGCCCATCGCCGTGCCCATCGCCACGCAGACCGTGCACGCCATGGGCATCGCCTGGGCCATGAAACTCCGGGGCAAGAAGGACGCGGTCCTTTGCTATCTCGGCGACGGCGCGACCAGCGAGGGCGACTTCCACGAAGCCATGAACTTCGCGGGTGTCTATCACTTGCCCGTCGTGTTCTTCGTGCAAAACAACCAGTGGGCCATCTCGGTGCCGCGCGATCAGCAAACGGCGTCGGAGACCATCGCGCAGAAAGCGATCGCATACGGCTTCGATGGGCTGCAACTCGACGGCAACGACGTGCTGGCGATCTACGCGGGCACGAAGGAGACGGTCGAAAAGGCGCGCGGCGGGGGAGGACCGTCGCTGATCGAAGCCGTTACCTATCGCCTCGGCGTCCACACGACGGCCGACGACCCCAAGAAGTATCGCTCCGACGAAGAGGTCGCCCGCTGGCAGAAGCTCGATCCCATTCCGAGGTTCCATAACTACCTCGTCAAACGGGGCGTGCTCGACGAGAAGCTTGCGGGTGAAATCGAATCAGACGTACTCGAGATCGTCAAGGCCGGCGTTGATCGCTACGAGGCCGGGCGCGACGTCGATCCGCTCGATTGCTTCACGCACATGTTCTCGGAATTGCCGGCCGAACTCGTCGAGCAACGTGAGGAGTTCCGCCAGGCGCTCGAGCGAGAGGGCATAGCACACGGACATTGAGACCGGCGTTTGGCGGGATCGCAACGATGCGCGGTCGCAAATCCTGAAGTTCGCGAGTTGAACCGAAGGACGAGGCTTCCGGGGACGGCGCGGTACACGGGAATGGCGAGGCGTCTGGGGCGGGCGAGGCTCCCGCCGAACCGATTCTGAAACTGCGCTACGACGGACGGCTCACCAGGAGGTTGGCCCTGCCCAGCCGATCGCCCTCCCAAGGACGTCTTGCGTAACCCGCCCAAGGAAGGTTGACGCATCGCTAGTGTAGTTTGTCACGCTGTTTGCATCTTATCCGAACCGCGACCGTAAGGGAGCGGACCAAGGAAACCGCTCCCTTACGGTCGCGGTTCGGTTTGCAAAAGCGTCGGCAAATATGAAGCACTTCACTAGAGCAGGAACGGTCCCACGGCGAAGAATACTTCCGTCAAAACGTTCGACAGGCAACCGCCGAATTGAAGCAGCGTACACCCCGTCGCGATGAGGACCATCGTTTTCATCTGTCTGGTCATATCGGTAAGCTCCACGAATGGACGCGGCGGCGCATCAGAGGGGACCGGCCGCCGCCGCATGTGTCTGTTTAGTTCAAGAGGAAGGGCGTGGCGATGTTGAGCAGGAACACCTCACAGTCGCCCGGGAGGATGCCCAGCATGGCGCCTCCACACAACAGTGCGATTATTTTGTATGCGCGTCGCGTCATTGAGAATCTCCAAGTGAGCCGACCAGTGCCATGCCGTAGCAGTGGTCGGCAGATTGATCGAAGCCGGCCGGCGACCGGACCGGTCGGCGTTTTGGTTCATTAGAAACTGATGGTGGTATTCAACGTGAACCGATGGTCCATCAGGTGCGAGGCACGGCTTTCGAGCGGAATCTCGTACGTGAGACCAACCGAAACATTGTCCAGCGCCTGCCACCGAAACCCAAACCCCGCCGAGAAGAAGTCGCGCCCGCGCGCCTTGGCGGCGCCGAGGCTTCCGACGTCGAGATAGTCCTCGCCGAACGGCAGGCGTTTCGCGTTGCTTAACCAGTGGATCCCGTGGATTTCGATCAAGGGGCGAAACGTATCGGTCAGCTCGTAGTCGAGATGCAGGTTCCACACGACGCTGTAGTTGGCCGCATTGTGGTTCATCGGAATCCGACCGCTCAGCGCGCCGATGAAATGCCATTTGTCCCAGCCCTTCGCGACACTGACGAACGGGCTGAGCTCCTGGTCGCCGCCCTGAAAGGCATCCGACGAGCCGTTTTCCCATTCCCAGCGAAACCCGCCGCTGACCAGGAAATGCGCCTGGGGATCGCTGTGAAACGCATACTTCAGGCCGATCGCCAGGTCGTTCCAGCCGTCGCCGGCCGACGTCACGTGGCTGTCGACCCAGCTATACCCGTCCTTCGTCGCGATGAGCGCGAGACGCTCCGTGAGGGCGATGCGAATCTGCATGGCCACGACGTTGACCTGCCCGCCGCGCAATACCGATCGGTCCGGGATTCGGTGATAGATATAGAACGGACGAAGGTCGGTCGTGATGAACGGATCCTCGAAGTAGAGAGGCATCCCGACGGGTTTGACGAAGTCGTCGTAGCCGTCCAACCCCGTGAGGAACCCAGGCCACATCTTGGCTTCGATGTCTTTGACCCACTGCGGATGTGAGGATGACGAGGTCGTCGTGATGCTTGTGGATTGCGAATCCTCGGCCTGTCCGAGGGCAAGCGTCGGCGTGAGCGTGCCAAGAGCAAAGGCCGACACGGCCTCTTCCGCATGAACCGTTTGCACGGATGGAAGCCCCGTCAAGGCTGCGACCAGGACAAAGAAACTTGTGGAAAACTGCTTGTTGTTTTGCATGGTAAGTCCTTTCAGGTCTGTTTGCGAAGCGCTAGTCGAACGGTTGCCCCGAAGAGCAAACGCCGAGAAAAGAGAACGCATTCCCAGGTACGGACAACAAGACGAAAACCGACAAATGGACCGGCCATTGCCGCGCCAACGGCAGGCTGCGATCGCTTCCAGGTACCCACGCACGAACCGCAGCCGGAACAGTCGCATAATCGGACATGTCCTCGAAAGAGCAATAGCGGAAACTGGAAAACTGCCGCCGCCCGCCCGTTGTTGACCGGAATCGATACACCGAAGGTAGAGAGAGTCTAATCAATAAACTCTCAGATGTTTTCCATGTGCCGATCTCGTTCGTGTCGCGCCCGTTCTTGGATCAGGATTCGCGACACCAGCCGGAACGCGGCGGCGTTGGCACCCCGGACTGTTCGGTGGATACCGCAGCCTGCGCGCGCCCCGATCGCGGAAAGCCCGGTCAATCGAAGAAGCGCAAACAGCTACCCTACATCGACGACTGCCACGCCTCGACATCGGCTGCGTCCTCTTCGGTTACGCCTTCGACCGTTCCGCCGGTATCGTCCAGACTTCGCTACCGAGGTCAAATTCGTTCCACTTGGCAAGCGCAACTTCGCCCCGCCGTTGAGCCGTTGCCAGCAGCATTTTAAGCGCCAACCGCGAGCCTTCCGACATATCCGCGTCCGGTAGGCCGTTCCAGAAGGTCTGAATCTCAGCAGGGCTTAGAACGCGGTCGCGAGGCGTTTCCTTCGCCGGGGGTTTCAA
>JADFHG010000173.1 GCA_022567365.1 Planctomycetota bacterium
TTGACCGGGTCGAGCGCGAGCGTGGCGACCGTGCAAACGCCGCTCCCTCACGGTCGCGGTTCGGATATGTTTCGCCGCCCAACCCGCATGTTTATGCGTGGCGAAGCACTAGCAGCCTGCTGAAAAACTCGGTGTAGCGTCCGCCCCCCGTGGCGGACGTGGCTTTCGAGATGGCTATCGCCGTCCTACGGCCGCCACGGGGGGCGGCCGCTACTTGCCCCGGCGAAAAGCACTTCTTCAACGGGCTGCTACGGTCGCTGCGCCGGTTTCGTTGTGGCCGGACCCGGTACATTCTCCAGCACGAGCACGACGCGAATCGCCATCGGTCGAACGGCCAGCCGAATCGTGCCGGTATCGGAAACGTACTGCCGACTTCCGCCGATCAGCAGCTTCGGCACCTCGCCTTTGTTTTTTGAAGGTCGAGTGGTCATGGGCGTGAGCTGCGGCGTGAGCACGCCCACGAGTTGCCCGGGCCGACCCACGGAAAGCTCGATGCGTTGCTTTTCGTTGCCGAGATTCATGAGCACGATGACCTCCGAGTCGGGCAGGGTCCGTGCGAATGCCAGCAGGTGTCGCTCCTCGTCGACCAGGACCGTGCGGTATGTGCCCGACCTAAGCGCCGCGTGCGTGTCGCGCAGTGTGTGCAACATTCTGATGAGCGCGAAGAAGTCGCTGCGATAGTCGTCGGGCACAACGGTACCGAGATCGGCCCACCACATCGGCGATTCTCGATAACGTGGGTTGGCCGGGTGCATGCCGACTTCCTCGCCGTACGCGGTGAGCGGTGCCCCGAGGTAGAAGTGCTGGAAGACGGTAGCCAACCGCCACAGTGCCCGCGCGGTGTCGTCCGGTTGAATGTACACCGGAGTTCCATCACTGTGCCGCGTGCCTCTGTATACCAATCTTGCGAGGAGCCCATTGTGCCACCGTCCGCCACCCCCCCGTATCGAGGTTCCCGGCATGTGGCGGTGGACATCCGTCCCTAGTGCGTCTAGGTCATCGAATAGCCTTTGAATCGAGCGTTTCTTGATGTTTACGCTGTTCGCGGCGAAGAACCGAGCAATGGCGTCACCGAATCTTCCATCCATCACTACGTCGAAGTAATCCATCGGACGCTTCGGCCTTGCATACCTCTCGATCGTTCCGACGAGAACGGCGTCCGGGTTGAGTTCGTGAAGGCGGGTCCGCCAGCGCTTCACGAAAGCGACCGGCAGGTCAACGAACTCCGGTATTCGCCAACCGGCGACCCCGTCCGACGGATCCCCGTCCCCATCGGGGTCCATCCACCATTGTGAGACGGCGAAAATGTGTTCCTCGAGCGCGGGCGCGAACCCGTCGTCGAAGCGCTTGAAGCGGGCCCCATGGGATTGGCGCCCATCCCATTTGTTCCAATTCAACGGATCCCACCCGGTTACGTCGAACCAATCGGCGTACTTGGACGTCTTGCCGTTTTTGACGACGTCCCGCCAGGCCCAAAAACCATCGCCCGCGTGTAGAAACGGGGCGTCGAGAACGACCCGGATTCCCGCCTTCCGCGCCTTGGCGAGGAAATCGATCAAGAGCTGATCGCTGGCCGTACGCTTCCACGTCTTTGGCTGCAACCCCTCGGCAGCGTCGCTCGCCGCCGGACCACGGACACCGAACGACTCATCGACGTGGCGAAAGTCGGACGGCAAGCCCGCGTCAATCGCGGACTCCGGCGGTGCGTCCGGCATGCGCCACACCGGTGAGAGGATAATTGTGTTGACGCCGAGATCCTGAAGATAGGGCAGCTTTTCTCGAATGCCCGCGAGGTCGCCGCCGAATCGAACAGGCGGTGATGCGCCCGACCTACCCGGGGGATCCGCGGGCGGCGTTGCCGCCCAGGCGCGCGTTCCCTCGGGATCGTTCGCCCGGTCGCCGTTGCGAAACCGATCCACGTCGATGAAATACCAACGGGCATCATTGAGCCAGGCCGGCGCAGTGACCTTCGCTGTTGGCGGGTCGTCCTTCGGTGCTTTCGGGTCGGCCTTCGCGACCTTCGAGTCGTCCGTGGCGACTTGAGCTGAACGCTCTTCCTGTTCGCCCGCGGGCGAATGGCTGGCGGCGCCGATCAGACAAACGCAGGAGAGAAGAATTGTGAATCGCCAATACATCGTCATACGCTCCGTGGTAAGAGGGCCGCCAAACACGCCAACTTGCGAGGTCACGGCGAAGGTCGTTTACGCTCGCCTGCGCGGGTGACGGCGAATCGATCGGGCAACAACTACGTAAGTCGTAGCGCGCCCACGGGCTTACGCCCGTGGCTATGTTCTACCGCCCCTCCGGGGCTGCCCTTCGTCTCCTCGCGCAGCTACCTTGGTCCCTACGCCCTCCCCGCCTAAACCCGCCGTTTCAAGGATACCGGTGCATGAGATCGTATCAGAGTCCGGCACCTCGCGCAACATGCACGCTCGAGATACGCCAGTCGCATGCGCGATCCGAGCTTGACCGATCGCGGAGCTAAGAATCGTCGCGGAAACGGCGTGGACGGGGAGCGAAGCGCGACGGCCCAACGTCGGTGGCGCACCATACATACGATACGCCGAAGGAAGGCTCACCGCCGCGACCAGTGGTGGATCACGCTTCCCGCCTGGATGACGAGCGCGCCGTCCACCGCGAGCACGCCCCGCACGTCGATCAGGCGACCGAGCGGCAGCGCGCCGCCGTTTCTCGGCACCAGTCCGCTCGCGCCCCGCCAATCGTAGAAGATCGCGGCGCTGTCCTCGAGATCCCCTCGGTGGGGATTGTGGATGGCCGCGACGTACCGGTCGGTCACAAGACGTATCGGAAAATGCGGCTGCTCGGGTGTCGTTCCTTCCCAAAGCGTGAGCCCGGTGATCGGATCCAGCGCGACCACCGTCGACCGCGACGAGACGATGATGTAGCCACCTTGAAGATCGACGGTCAGGGCGTCGTCCGCGCGCTGCCCGATCCGATCCGAACGCCAAACCTCCCTGCCATCCTCCAGGTTGTGCTTCTGGACGCTGCGTCCGTCGCGCGACAAATAGAGTGCGTCGATGTCCATCACCAGCGACGCATCGCGCAGGTGCCCGCCCAGCGCGACGTGCCATCGCTCTTTAAGCAACTCGGCGTCATACGCGGCGATCGACAGGCTGGTTGCCACGATGATCTGTCCGTCCAGCGAAGTGAACAGGGCTTGGATCGGCCGGTTTCCGTGCGCCGCGATTTCGCCAACCCATCGACCCGTGACGGCATCGACCAAACAGATGATCGCGCGGCCGTCGCGCACTCGATGGTAAGCGATCATCCGATCATCGACGGCAACCGGTCCGGCGGGAACGGGGTGCCGGGTTTCGGGCCATACGGCCTCGCCGTCGGCCATGGTCAGACACGACATGCGCCCGTCATCGCGCACACTCACCAGCCGACCGTCACTGACGGCGTGGCGGCGATACGGACTCGGCCCTTCCCAATCGGCGTTTGCCTCGTCCACGGCCGACGGCAATTCGCCCTCGGACCAGATCCGCTCGCCCGACCCGGGGTCGACGCCGATGATCTCGTGGTCCGTCGCGAACACGACCACGCGATTCGTCGCGATGAGCAGGTTGACCGCGCCGCGCAACGGAACGGGTCGCGGCCATCGTTCGTCCGACGTCGTCGAGGAAAAAGCGCGGATCGCCCCGCCGTCCAGCACGTAGAAGGCTGACCAATCGGCGCGGGGATGCGCGTCGAATCGTGGTTCGAGCAATCGCACCTCGTCGTCGAATTCACGCGAACGGTGGTGGTCAATCGGCAATTCGATTGACGGTCGGGCCGGCTCCGCCGCGATGCCAACGTCGGCCAACCGCGCGCGGTAATCGACAAAAGACATCGCCGTCCCGTCAACCTGTATCTGCGTGTCCGGATACGCGCGTGCCGCTTTGGTCAACCAGCGATACGCATGGACGAGCTTGCCCGCACGCTCGTAGGCATCGGCGATCCTCCTGAGCAGGCGCGGTCGGTCCACCGCCTTGGGATAGCGCTGATAGGCGGCGGCAAACCGATGCGCAGCCTTCTCCGGGTGGCCGGACCGTGCGAGTGTCTCGCCGAGCGCGACGAGCGCGTCCGGCGCGGCGGACGAATTGGGAAACGTCTCCACGACGCGCTCGAGAAGATCGGCGTCGTCTGCCGCCGTCGCACTCTCGAGCCAACGCTGAGCCTCGTCGTCAAATCGGGCGTATATGCCGGCACCATGCTGTTCGATGAGGCGGGCGATCTCCCGCTCCGCCCGCCGACCCGCGGTCTCGAAGCTGGTCGCGTCGCCGGTCAAAGGCGTCGCCCGAAGGGCACGGTCGCGAAGCACTTGGTTATATAGGCTGAGTGACCGCTCGGGGGCGTCGATTCGTGAAAAGACCTCGGCGAACGCAAAGCGGTAGTCCACGTGGGCGGCCTCTTCCTGCGCGAGCCGGGCTGCATAACCGAAGAGCCGCTCGACGTCGTCGCGATCGATCCTGCTCAACGCTGCGGGAACCGTCACGAAGCGCAGCACATCGACCATCATCCGCGATCTCGTTTCCGGGTCGCCCGAATCGAACACGAGGTCCGATCGCTCGACGGCGTGGTCGATCGCCTCGAGCGCGACGCCAAACTCTTTCGCGCGAAAAGCGGCCTCGACCAAGTCGAGCGCGGGCTCGGGGCTATCCGGCGCCGCCGCCATTTCGGCCCGCAGTGCGTCGAAGATGTCGGCTTTGCGCACGTATACCGAGACGCTTCGGGCGCCCGCGACGACCAGCCGGTCGGGGAGCGCAAGGACGTTGCCGCCGCGCTCTTCCGCGTCCCACGCCACATCGGTTCGCTTGCCGTCCTCCACCCGAAAAACACTAAGCGCGTCGGCGGTGGGGACGAACAAGCGGTCGCCCGCCCACATGCCCCGGCCGAGGGGTTCCGCGCCGTTCGGCAGGATCGCCGTCCAGACGGGCGTTCCGGTAGCGGGGTCGGCGCACATGGTGGTCCTGCCGGTTCCGCACACGATGCCGTCCGCGAAACCCAGCCACGTGTGAATCGAGCCGAGATCCGCCGTCTTGCGCACCGTCGTGATCCGACCGTCGGTGGCGTCGAGTATGAGTATGTTCGAAGAGTCGCTCGGGAACGCGTAGATTCGCCCGTTCGCGTAAATGGTCGGCGAATAGTGCCATGATCTGACATCTCGCGTGAGACGGGCGGCTCGGGTGTCGCCTGCCGCCAGGTCGCGTTCATAAAGCCGCAGCCAGCGTACCGCGCCGGTATGGGCCGATACGGCGGCGAGGGAACCGAGATTCGTACACACATAGACGACGTCGCCCGCGAGCGCGGGAATCGTCGTCGTCGCCTGTCGGGATCCAAACGTACCGGTCGATGCGCTGCCGACGTGTGTCCGGGCGCGCAGGCTCCCGTCCTTCGCGTCGAATTGAAACAGGTAGCAGTCCTCGAAACCGAACGAACGCTGCCGTCGCCCCACCACGTAGAGCCGTCCGTGGGCCACGAGGGGCGACGAGTCGAATGCGATTTGGCGCAGCACCGGCCCGACGGTGTCCTCGCTTGCGCGCCAGCGCTCGCGGCCGGAATCAACACTGACGCACACCAGCTCGGCCCCGTATCGGATGGACTCGACTCCGCTGTACAATGGTGGATCGCCGGGCAGGACCGCGTACACATATCCTTCATGAACCGTCGGCGCATGCCAGTTCGCCCCATACTCCTCGAACGCGTCGCGCTCGCCGGCACCCGGACGGGGCTTGCCATACCGCCATACAAGCGCTCCCGTGTCGCCGTCGAGTGCCAGAAGCGATCGATCAAACTGCACGAAGACCCGCCCACCGCTGACGACGGGGTTGATGGAAAGGTGATAATCGTCGGCCAGGTCACGCTCCAGTCGGTCGTAACCTACGTCGAAGAGGCGTTGCTCATCGATCAGGTCGTCGAAGCGCCACAGCAACCCCGGTTCATCGACCGTGGTCGTGCTCATTCTGTTGCGCTGCGTGTTCCCACCGAAAATCGGCCAATCATCAGCGGCGACGTCCTGCTTGAGATCGGAAAATGTCTCCGCGGCTTCGGACAGCACATCGGCAACCGCTAGCCGCTGCCCCATCCATCGCATCGTCGCATCGGGCGGTGCTTTCGCGATCGCCGAATCGTCGCCGCGCATCACGGCGATCAGCAACAACAGCGATCCAAACCGTGACTCATACGTCGCCCGATCCGGATGAGATTCGAGCACGCGGCGATAGAGGCCGTCCGCCAGCGCCAGATCGCCCGATTCCAACGCACGCTGGCCGAGGGTATCCGCCAATTCGGCGGCCGACGACGTGCAGAAATAGCGTTCGCACAGAATCAACAGCTCATCCATGTCCCTCGAAGGCGAGAGCGCCCGGACGGCATCGCGAACGGTCTTCTCGAACAATGATCGATAGGCGTCGAGCCCAACGCCCGGCCAACCCGCGATAATCTCAGACACGTGCGCTCGAAGTCCCACGTAGTAGCCGGCGTCGAGCCTTACGAGCTTGTTGCCGGCCGTATCCGATATCGCCTGGAGTGTGCGGGCCGCATCGACCCACCGACCACGCTCCGCGAGGACGGCTGCTTGGGCGATGCCGTCGACGGCCTCGAAACTGTCGTCGAGATAGACGCCGCCATAGGTGTCGTCCGCCCGCAGCCCGTCGGCGACGTCGTTCATTTCCTCCGCCGGACCCGCCGCGCGGGGAGCGCGAGCGCCGCCTCCGGGTTCCTCCGCGTGGGTGGCCGCGATCCGGGGAAAGGCTAGCCACCAGACAACGATCGCGGCAATCATCATCCTCACGAAGAATGATCGAGACGCTTGCCCGCGGTCGAGTAACCTCGAGGGTTTCGACGGACGACGCGAGTCCGAACCGCGACCGGCCGGCAAGCCGGCTTTGCCAGAGGAGCGGACGCTTCGACATCGACCGCTCAACCCCAACCAGCAAGCAATTTGCCGGCAACACAATAGTCGATGTCTCACTTTCCGTGCCGATCCATATATCGGCCGACGAGCGGATCGAGCCGCCGCCGCACCGCCGGATCGATTTGCCCTTTGTCTGACCAAATGGAAAGCTTCAGCGCATCTCGGCATCGACACGTCCCCTCGATCTCGGAATATCGCTTCAGCGTAGCGCGAATGAGGGCGATCGCGTTTTCGGTCGCACGGCGGAGGTTGCCTATGATCTCCTCGAGCAGGTCGGCCTGCTCCGTCTCGGATCCACGCGGTCGCCAACAATCATAATCCGTCGCCAACGCCACGAGTGCGTAGCATATCTCTGCTTCCCGAGCAAGCTTGGCTTCGGGCATACAGGTCATGCCGATCAGGTCACCGCCCCATTGGCGGTGCATGAGCGATTCCGCGCGAGTGGAGAACTGCGGCCCCTCC
>JADFHG010000174.1 GCA_022567365.1 Planctomycetota bacterium
TGGTATCCTCACCTGACACCGCCGAGATTGTGATCAACTCGCCGCATGGAAGCTCGCCGGACGAATATCGGCCTCCGTCCACGCGAATGACGGTGTCCGTTGTCGCCGCGGAACCCGCGGACGAAACCACATCGCCCGACCCGTCCGAGCCACCGAAAGACGATTGCCCCTCTCCGGAAGCCGTGACGACGATTCGCACTTCAGCGGAGCCCGCGGTGCCGTTCTCAATGCGAAACGCCACGGTTTCTGTCGGCGTGAGGTCGATGTACCCCAGTTTGCAACCGGCACCGAGGACGGTGGCAAACACTAGAACCCAACCGGCACATGGTCCGGGTCGCAGCATCATGACGCGTTTTCGCTCCTGTTGAAGATTGCACACTATTGAGGCGCCCGCGCGGACCCTTTGTCGCGGCGAGTGGTTCGCGGGGCACACCAGTCTCGTCATTTGGATGGATCGTCCGTGCCCCGTTCAGGCTGAAGTTACGCCAGGGTCAATCAACGCCTCCTAGTGTTGACACCTCCACTCGATGTCGACCGCAATATTGGCAGGGCGGTCTGGTTCGAGAAATCCTTAAGTTCTGGATCGCCTGCGCCCGATAAGTCGGAGTACTGGTCGGCAGCGACCGATAACCGCGTTTGATTGGCGCGTGGTCTCGCTGGCAGGACGCCGCATGGACAGCGGCGTCGGTCGATCATCCTCGTATTACGCCCGTCAGACGGCAGGAGGCGGTCTGACGCGGCGCTGTGACCATCGCCTCCCCTCATTGGATCTCGTGAGGGTTCTACCGTGCATATCCTGACTATTGCGAACCGGAAGGGTGGTTGTGGCAAGACCACGGTCGCCATCAACCTTGCCGCGTCCCTTGCCCGCGAGGGACGCCGCGTCCTGCTTGTCGACATGGATCCGCAAGGTCATTGCGGGCTCGGAATGGCGGTGCCTGACGAACAGGTTGATCTGTCCATCCTCGACTGCTTGCTGAGCCGTGTTGACGGCGAGCCGATCGAGCTTTCCCGAATCACGTGGCAGATCACACCAAACCTGGATCTTGCCCCGTCCCGAGCCAACCTATCGACCTTCGAACCGCAACTGGGCGAACGGGATGGGGCCGACGTCGTGCTGCGCGACCTCCTCACGGCCTGCGAGTCGCGCTATGACTACGCCGTCATCGATTGTCCGCCGCATAACGGTCTGCTGATGCGGAACGGACTGCGCGCCGCCGAACTCGTCATAGTGCCCGTGGACACGGGCTTCTTTTCACTGCACGGGCTGACCAGCCAATTGGAGATCGTCGAGCAAGTCAAACTGACGAGCGGTAAGGCCATGACCGTGCGGGTGCTCGCGAACCAGTATGACGTGCGTACCAAGCTCGCGCGGGAAATCCTCGCGGAGCTGCGCGCGCGCTATGACGGCGTGCTGTTCCAGACCATCGTGAACTACAACACGAAACTCAAGGAAGGGACGAGCTTCGGCCAGCCGATCACGGAGTTCGCACCGTCAAGCATAGGCGCGAGAGACTTCCAGAAGCTCGCACGGGAGATCTTCGCCATGGAAGCGAACGACCTTCCGAGCGCGGATCTCCTGGCCCATGCCGAACGGCTCGCGGCCGACGCGGACCGCCTACTCGCGACAACCACGACCCTCGTCGGGAATCGCCAAGCGACGGGCGTCGACCGGCAAGCCGGCTCGCCAGCGGTTGAACAGCGGACCGAAGGCGCCGATCAACCGTCTACGGCCGGAACGGACGTCTCCGCTCCCGCCGCCACCGAAACGCGCGCGGAGTCCGCTGCGCAGCCCGTGGCGAAAAGGCACGCCGAAACCCGGACGACGCCCAAGGCGACTCCCGCGAAGTCGCTGGCCGGCGCAGACCAGCGCCCGCCTGACCAACAAGCCGGCCCGGTAGACCGGCTGGCCGGCGCCAGTGCCCGGCCCGAACCGGAGGCCCAAACACCCAAGAAGGTCCGGCGACTGGCGAACCGGCTTGCCAGCACGGAATCCCGAACCGAGCCGGCCAACCGGCCACCGGCCGACCAGCCTGGCAAAGCCGGTTTGCCGGCGCCAAGCCCTCATTCGGAAATCGACCGAAAGATCGAGGCCATCTACGGTGTCCGCCAGGATGGGGACACGGTCGTGTTTCGGACCAGATTGCCCGCGGCCAAGGAGGTCCAGATCGCAGGCGACTTCAACGATTGGATGCCCCATACGACACCGATGCGAAGGCTGGCCAACGGTGATTTCGAGGGCAGACTCCGGCTGGCGACCGGTCGGTATCGCTATCGGCTCGTCGTCGACGGTCGATGGTCGCACGATGAGAACAACCCCAACGTCGAGCGAAACGAATACGGGGAAATCAACTCCGTCGTGGAGGTGGGTTGACAGCCCGTCGAACACTGTGGGGCACGGGTTTTTGACCCGTCGAACGATGGGGGTGGCGAGTTTCGTGGCAACGTGTTCGGGCTGGTGGACCGACAGCCGCGGGCGAAGAGCACGAGCACCGCCAAGGTCCACGTCGCGTGCGGAGGGCAACGGCGCATGGGATGGCGCACCCCCTCCGGCGGCCTCCGCGATCACTGGGCCGCCGATTCTTCATCGAAATCGGCCGCCCGATCCCACGGGATGCTGATCACGAAACGCGTGCCATCGCCGAGCTTCGAGGAGACGGTGATGGTCCCGCCGAGTGCCTGGATGGCACCGTGCGCGATGGCGAGCCCCAGACCGGTCGCTTGGTTGCTGCCCGACGCGAGCACGCCCTTCGTCGTCCAGAACGGTTCGAAGACCCGGTCGAGGGCCGCGGAGTCGAGGCCGCAACCGGTATCGATGATCCGCGTGATGATGCGATCCTCCTCGAGCTCGACCGCGATGGTCAAGGTTCCGCTGCCCGACATGGCGTCAATCCCGTTTCGTACGATATGGTTCAGCGCGGTCAGAAGCTGTGCACGGGGAACCGGAATCACGGGGAGTTCGGGGAGATCGAGCACAAACTCGATGTTCGTGCCGCGTATGGCACGCTCGACGTCGTCTACCGCGAGAAGCAACGTTTCCGTGAAATCACTCAAATCGTCGTGTCGTCGATCGCCCTCGGCGAAGGCGAGCAGTCCTTGGACGAGGTTCGTGGCGCGCGAAAGCGCCTTGGCGGTCTGTTCGAGGACGCGACCTTGCAGCACCGGATCGCCGCTCGAATGGGCGTAGTCCACGCTGGTGATGATCCCGCCGAGGATGTTGTTGAAGTGATGTGCGATGGCACCGGCCATCTCCCCCAACGACGCCATTTTTCTATTCTGGTCCAACTCCGCCTGCATGGCGATGCGTCGCGTGATGTCGCGAATGCACAAGGATGCCCCGATGCGGTCGCCCGCGGACGTCACGATCGGCGAAACCGTAACCGCGAGTTCGCGCTTCGACCCGCTCGAGTCGCCGTAATGGAATTCGAGCTCGCTTGGCTGCCCGCAAGCGATGACCTTGCGGATCGTGTCTTCGGCGGACTTGCGGCGATCCTTCGGGATAATCGAGCCGATCGGCCTCCCAAGCATGCGTTCGGCGCCGGCGCCGAACATCCGGGCCGCGGCCGCGTTCCACGTACAAATGGCAAGGTCCGCGTCGCTCCCGATGAGCGGTATTCCGATGTGTTCGCAGAGAATACGGAAATACTCGCCACCGCCGATCTCGTGTGTCGTCTGGATCGGGTCGTCCATAATAAGCGTCAGTGCGTGGCACCCCCCATCAGCGCGGTCGGTGTGATACACACCACCGTCTCGACGAGCCCGCCCATGCGCCGGCGATTCAGGAATCGACTGCCGACGAGGTACTCCTGCACCGCGGCGTCGCTCGGGCCGATCACGAGAAACTCGTGAGGGTTCAGCGTCAGCGCGACGTCAATATCGTCGAATCGGTAATGTTCGATGGCGGGAACCTCGATAATCACACCGCCGCGTTGTTCCCAATCGCTCGCTCCGAGATCGCGCTCGATAAAAAAGGCGAGGCGGACCTGTGTGCAACCACCCAACTCCGGATGGTAGGAATAATCCAGTTGGACCAACTTGGTGCCGCCGACGACCGTCCTCCCGGTCAATCGACCGTTGCGGTGGTAGCTGAAAATCGTTTCAGGGTCTCGGATCGTGCCGAGATCGATTTTGAGAGGCAAATTGGCGGCGATGATCTGCTCGGAATCGCGGACCTTTGCGTTCGCCGCTTGGAAGATCGCCCGAATCGCGGGCCACGCATCCAGCGAGGCCGCCCCGATGCGCAGACCGTTTCGCGCGAGCAGTACGGTCAACTCCGGGTCCACGCGGAATTCGTCGACATGGTTCCAAATCTTGCGGGCATGACGAATGTCGTCGATCGGCAACTCGACGTGCAGCAGGTCGAAGCGGAGGCGAACAACCTGGACTCCGCCGCTTGGGCGCGGCGCGACAATGGGAGCCCGTTTCGCCGAGGTTGGGGTCTTCGCGCCGGACGGACCGTCCTCATGCGGTGATCGGTCCAACCCGAGCCAGCCCACCGATGTGTCCCAGACTCGACAGCCCGCAACCCCGATGAGGACGGGCATCGCCGACCAGACCAGACAGCGCGACAGCGACATCGCTTGCTTGCACACGCCGGAATTGTAATGGTTGAATGACGCTAAGTCGAGTGGCGGCGAATCGCGCTCCTCGTCACGACGTGTTTGACAGAGCACCAAAGTGGGTTCCTTTCACGTTTGGCGGAATCGGAAAGGGCGGAACCCTCGAATGCTACGTCCGCCACGGGGGGTGGACGCTACTGGAAGGGGTGCTGCCAGGACGAGCGAAGAAGCTCCGCCAGGGCGAGCGATGATGCTCTAACGGCGAAGCACATATTGAATCTCGCCCGGCTCGCCGGCGTCGTTAAAGAGATCGATCGTCGGGTCGTTGAAGGGCGCGAGCAACGTGCGGAAGAGGTCCACCCAATCGCGTTTGACGCTCGAGCGCGTCTCAGGATTGAGGGCGTTTGCCATGCGAACGAGCATCGGTGCGATCGGTCGAAGCCCGACGTCCCAGATTTGGGCGTGCGTTCGGGTGATGAAGGGCGTCGCCTCCTCGACCGTCAGGGTGGCTCGGCGGAATCTCTCTTCCCACTGCGATCGGCTCGCGATCGTCGGCCAGGTGTCAACACGACCGCGACCGATGATGTCGAGGAATCTCTCGCCCAGCGCACCGCGAAACGTCCCGAGCGTATAGCGGCGCATTGCGTCGAGCTTGACTTGGAGGATGATCCGACCGCCGGGTCGGACGATGCGCCGCAGCTCGCGGAGGAATCCGTCGATGCTGCGAATCCAATAGGCGGCGTTGCAATAGACGCTCTGAAAAACCGAGTCATCGAAGGGCAGCGGATCATTGCCGTCATGCTCAATCAGCCGGCCGTAGAGATTGAGACGGTGGGCCTTCTCGAGCAGCGTCGGTTTCACGTCGGTGCCGACGTCGATTTGCCCGACCGGGTGGGTCACGATGATCGGTCCGTACCCATCATCGACATGATCGAACATATCGACGTGATCGTCGCGCACGCGCGCGAGTCCGTCGACCGACTGGAACACGTCGAATTCCGGGTCGAAGACGCCTCCGCAGTGGAGGAACATGAACACGCCGTCCCCGCAACACAGATCAACCGACGGTTCCTCGAGCGCGTACGGGGCCAGCGTTTGGCTCCGCAGCGCCATCCAGAGCGCGTTCTCCGGGCGCAGCCAATATGCCTGCAGAAACCGCCGAAGTACGTCCGTGCTGATTGCGCCCTTGCCCATCCTCGCGGGTTCGGTCAGGGTTGTCGGCATTCGAGCTGCTCCTCGATCACCGCGTCGACGTGAATCGTGTCGACACGCGGCATGGCCATCGGTTCGTCGCTGTCGCTTATGTATCTGCTCTGCGTCGTGAACGCATGCACGAAACCCGCGTCGCGACAAGCCCGCGCCGCGTCGTCATCGTAGCGGCCGTATGGATAGGAAAACGGGCGGACCTCGGGACCGAGCCCCGCCTCGAGGATCCTGGCCGCCCGCAGGGCGTCCGTGCACTGTTCCATGGGTGAGAGCCGAGAATACGGCTCGTGGCGATAGCCGTGTCCGCCGATGGTGTGCCCGTGAGAGTGCATCGCCATCAACTCGTCCCACCCCAAATACCAGTGTTTCGCCCAACGCGTCGCCGATCCAACGTGGTGCTCGAACAGGTCAAACACGGCTCTTCGCCGTACCTCGACCGGCAGGACGGAGGTAAGCAGGTACTTCAGCCGCGCACGCTCGGGCGATTCATAGTGGTACATGGCCAGAGCGGCTGCGGCGTCGATACCCGCGAACCAGTCGGTTCGCCCGGTGCTATGCGCCAGATGAGCCGTGAGGACATCGGCAAAGCGCTGCGTTCCGAGCGTGGCGAGCAAGACGTGTATTGCGTGGGCAGAGAGCAGTTGCTGCTCCGAGAGCACCGCACCGGGTACGAAGAACACACCACGAAGGTTGCGTTCTTCCAGGATCGGTACCACCACGCGGGCGTGATCGCCGAGACCGTCGTCGAATGTGAGAAGGAAACAGCGCTCGGGAATTGCACCGCGTCCCTGACGCCATGCGTAGAGGGACGGCCAATTGATCGGCTCGCCCCAAGCGCAAAGCTCGTCGAGTTGGGCCTCGAACTCGGCCGCGCCCAATCCGCGAACGCCCTCCGAGAGCGGCAGGATTTCGTCGTGTACATAGTGGTACATGACGGCGAGGCATTTGGGCTGTTCGTCCGGATCGCCCCGGGGTGTTTCGATTTCAAATACTGCGTTTGTGTTCACAGGATGTGATATCGGGTCTTGTGCCTCATTGCTTCACCCGGTATCGCCAAAGCGGGCACCATTTGTCCAGAGGGCGGGTCTGCGGTGGGTGCGCTGGCGGAGGATCATGGGGTACAGTTTGGTGACACACGTTCCCTGCAGTCGGGCGAAAGTGTAGCATCGATCCCCCGTGGCAGCCGTGGCATGTGCGAAAACACGCGTCAACGACCGCGACATCGGATTGTTCAACGACAGGTTGCTCGGCGTCGGTTTCCCGCTGGACGGAGCGCGTCAGCCTTGGCGCGCGAGCGATTGGTGCCGAGAATCAGAACCCGGTGTCGCCAATCACAGTTGCGGGCTCAACAGGGAGGACGAGGATCCCGAGGGAGGGCGAAGCTCCCGCCGAGCCGATTTGCAACCTCGCGCTACGGTGGATGGCCCACCCGCGAGGTTCGCCCTTTCAAGGACGCTTTTCGTAACCCGCGCAATGAAGCGTGTCGCCCTCACCGTCAGCCTCGTGATGGAGCTCGAGCAGTCCATGGCCACCAACGGTCACTTCGATCTCGCAACGGAGACGCTCCTGCCGGAGCCCCGCTCCGTAGT
>JADFHG010000175.1 GCA_022567365.1 Planctomycetota bacterium
GAAATTATACAGAGCAGAAGTGCTTTTTTTGTAAAAATAGGTTCTCTAATTTTTTTGCGATATGCAGAATAGACGCTATGTGCTCCAAATGCGCTATAGAAAAGACTTACGAATATTTGGAAAAAGAATTGCCATGCGCCCCAAAAAAGAAGGAAGGAGCTTAAGAGGAGTAAAATTTTTCCTCCAAATAGTTTATTAAAAAAAATGCGTTTTGCGCTTTGAAGCTCAAAGTGTGCGCGCATGCGATCCCTTCTATACTCCTTGAGCTGCCATAGGTACACCCAAAAGAGAATATCACGCGATATTTTAATAATCCAGAGTATGAAGATTATAAACAAAATTATTTTCATTGCACTTTTTGAAATTCAATAATTTTTTGTGCGATTTCGTGCGGTTTTTTAAAATTGAGATCATGCCCCTCGCCGGGGATGCAAACGGGCTGGTCGTTTCGTTTGGGCATAGGAGGTGTGCGCATGAACGACACAATGCGGACCGGTGGTCAGAGGGCCGCCACCGGCCAATGACACCGCGCCTCCACGATCTGACAAACCGCTGACGTTGCCGGTTGCAGCGGCGTGGATCCCGCAAGTCGCCGACGCCTGCGCTGCCTATTGGTCGGTACCACGCATTCTCCAACGGCATGCGGCTGAGACGCTGGAACGGATCGAGATGGTACGCTGATACGCAGTTTTGTCCAAGGCAGCCGTGTGGCTGCGCGGTGGATGGGTGGTATTGCAGCACGTGTGAAATCGGCCCACGAAAGATCGCCATCTGCTGTGGCGCACCAGATGATCGTCGGACAATCACAGACCAATATCCGATGCGATGCAGATTCATCGCGCGCCGCGACGGTCGGTACTGAGAGTCTGCGCGGGTCAGTCGGGCAAGCCGGGCGGCGGTGTGTCGGTCAGACGGTCCAGCGGGCGTCGACTGACGTATGGTATGTATCCGTTTGCCGAAGACCGATTGTAGGCATCGGCTACGTTTGACGGCTCGGAGGCATAATCCACGCATAGGACCACCTTCCCCGCGTCGAGGTATTCCGAGAGCCAGCCCTCGTAGAACGACCGACTGTATCCCTCCTCGCCGACCGGGTCTTCGTCCGGCACCACGTGGTCCGCCGAGTCGATATCGTTCCACTCGGTATCGGCATCGCCGTCGAAATAGATCTGCTCCTGCGCGATGGCGTCGATGAGCTCGAGGTATTCGTCGCCGCCGAATTCGAGAAGCTCCGCCGCGTTTTGAGGCACGACGAGGAAGTCAGGGTTCTGGGCGCGGGCGTAATCTCGAATCTCCGCGATGAAGGCGATCATCTCCTCGATCGGGTCCAGCCCCAGCGCATCCGCGACCGCCGCGACCGTTTCATCCGAATAGGCCTCGACCCAATCCATGTAGATACCGTCAAATCCATCGTCGAGAACCTGCTGCAGGACGCTGTCATCATCATAAATCATAATGTCCTTCCAACGGTCGTCCCAGTATGCGACAGGGTAGTTGCCGGACCAGCCATCGGGATCGATGGTCAGCAGGAAATCCGGACTTCCGGCGGCCGAGCCCGTCGGCGCGACCCAATCAGCGGCCCAATACGTCCGCCAGTCTTCAGCCTCACCGATGTCGATGTATGCGATGACCAGCTTCGTTCGATCGGTACGGCTCGCCGGTGATTCATGAAGACGCTCCACCATCCGTGCGGTGTCGAAGTCCGTGTTTTCCCGATCCGACCGCGTCGGTTCGACAACCAGCAGGTCGTAGGACGATTCAACGAGGGCATCGACCGCCCCATCGTTTTCCAATCCGCCGATCTGATACGCCCAGAATTCAACGTCAGAAATCGTCACGCGCGCCGACGACCCGACGGTATCATTCTCTTGAACCGTTGACGGTGTCGCATCGACCGGGCTGATCGTATTGCCACCGCAGCCCCACACGGCTCCCATGGTCCATGCGACTCCCCAAACACGACCGATCAAGAGCACTCTATTCTTCATATTGGGTTCTCCCGGGTGATGCCGTCGAGCGGCGCATTGTTGCGAGTGCTCGGCGACACCTAGTGTGATGCAGTGAATCCACCGCGGAATCGCCGTACGAATGCACGTGCCCTTCCCATGGGCGCTGACTCCGATCGTGTGCGATTGTCCAGTCGATGGGACCGAATCCTTGTTTACGCCTCTTGTTCTCGCGCGGTTCGCCGACGATTCCTCGAAACCGCGTCGGCGCGTTACACCGTATCGGCATTGGACGCCTACGCCAAACACCGCGCGCACCGGATCCGGGGCCGATCGGCTCGGACCTCATGTGTCTTGACACTCAGTATCGGCATGTGGATAGCACAATGCCAACCGATTTGTTCCGCGACCCATACGGAAACAGCCCACGGCCCGCTGTGGAGCGACAGCGATGGACTCGCTTTCGGTGTGACGACGTGCCTGCCGAAGGCGGATTCGCGATTCGGTTGAACCCGAGGTGCGCGGATCCGCAGGTGGGTTCAGCCCTGCTGATCGGCGAACGCAGTTGTCGGTCCAGGTGTTTCGTAGCACGTGGTGTGGTCGATGGCCCCCGTCCATCAAATGATCGGCAATGGCATGCTAGGCGGATCGTGCGGCCATGCCGAGGGGCTTGCCCTCGACGGTCGGCATGATGGCACGACTGCGCAGGGCGGCCGTGATCGTGCCCGTACCGTTTGAATCGAAGCTCAGCACGTCCATGGGGCAGACCGTAATGCAGATGCCGCAATGGATGCAGCTCGTGTTCTTGTTAGAGAATTCCTGCTTGTTCTTGGCGAAGCCCATGACGTCGATGCCGATCTGGCAATATCGCGAGCACTCGCCGCACGTGATGCACTTGTCGTTGCTGACGATCCGAAGCCTTCCGAACCACTTGCTCCAAAGCTGCATCCATTTGGCCAGCGGGCACCAATATCGACACCATATCTTGCCGCCGAACATGGGATAGAGCGACACGGGGATGACGGCCGCCAGCCAGAAATCGCTGACCCAGCCGTAGCTGTCGATCATCCGGGCCGCCCAACCGTGTTTGTTGAATGCCTCGCCGCCGGCGTAGATTCCGAATCCGAGGCGCGATATGACGAAGATCGCCGCGCCGAACGCCCAGATCATGACGGCAAAGTTCATCCACTCCCAACGCCGGCTGAGCTTGCCTTTCGGCGCTAAGTGCCTCCAGCGATCGCCGAGCGTCTCGGCCAACCCGCCGCATCCGCAAAACCACGTGCAATATCGCTTGCCGTGAAAAACGCTCAGGATCGGGATGATGATGAACGTCGAGATCAGACCGAAGATCAGGTAGAACAGACCGACGTCGTAGAAGAACATCGAGAAGTACAGCGGGAACGCCAGCTCGATCCCGAACGCGTGCCAATAGTTGCCCGCCTTGCCGAGCCACATATTGTCACCGACCATGTGGTGTACCCAATACATCACGACGGCCGGGATGATGAACCCCAGGGTCCATTGCACCACGATGAGGCTGATGTAGCGCTTCTTCTGATGCGGGTCGTTGTATTCCACGCCCCAGCGACGATAGGCCTTCAAGCCGAAAAACGTCATCACCAGCGCATAGGCAAATGCGTACCAGAACACGGGATCGATCAAGACCGCTTGCCCGAGGATCTTGGGGGACATGAACGTGACCCAACCGGGTACGACCGAAAACAGATGTCCGGGACCGAACGGCCACGCGGGCTTCTTGACGGCATAGATCGTGAAGCAAAGCAGGAACATGAGCGCCAGCGTAATCCATCGCCTCCGGTCCCACGTACGCTCCAGCTTGATCCCGATTCGCTCGAAGAACCCGAGCGGCAGCTCCGCCCCGATGCAGCGGAAGACGTGGTCGTAGCGGACGCTCGTTTCTTCACCAGTGTCGGTGTGTTCGATGATCACGGTGTCGGCGGTGATCTCCTTCGCCTTGTGCGAAAGATACATCGCGATCTTCCCCGCACGGGCGCGCTCGGCGACGGCGTCGATGTTGCGTTTCTTTGGATAGGTGAACTCCTTGTCCGGGGCGACCATGGTGACGCGGTTGCCCCGGTCCGCCAGTACGATCGCCGCCTCGCACGCGACGTCGCCCGCGCCGAAGACGAGCAGATCCTTATCATGCCATTCGTCGGGGTCGGCCACGTTTTGGCTGATTCGTTCCGCGTGCTCGACCTCGCCCGGCACGCGGAGTTTGCGCGGGTTGCCGGCCATTCCGATCGCGAGCACCACACGGCGCGCGCGGTACTTGCTCTTGTCCGTAACGATCTCGAAGCTGTCGCTGTTCGGCTTGCGACGAACGTCGATAACCTGCTCGAACTCCCGAATGCGCAGTCCGAACTCGGGGATTTGCGCATCCCACTTCGCGAGAAGCTCCTCCTTCGAGCATTCCTCGAACCACAGGCGCGAGTTCAACTCGACGCCCTCCGGCTCGGCGAAGAGCGGTTTGCCCTTGGTAAAGTTGCGAATGAGCTGGGCCGTGCGCTGTTGTTCGATCACGACATAAGATAAGCCGAGCTGAGCGCATCGGTCCGCCGCCCCAAGCCCGCTACTCCCCGCGCCGACGATCAATACGTCCAGCGTCGATTCGGAGGAGTCTTCAATGGAGGGGTCGTTCTTGGCTTCGCGCAACTCCCCCGACAGCCGGTCGATCATCGCCACCCCGGCGTTGATCCCGAGCTTGATGAGCGGCGTCCCGGCGATCTCGCCGACCATGTAGAGTCCGCGGACGTTGCTCAACCCTTCATCGTCGAGTTCGGGAAGCCGGCGCGCGGTCTCCGGGTCAAAGGAGCGGTCGAACAATGCACTGGTCCAGCTTCGGATGCTCATGATATCCGTGGATGACATTCCACCCGCCCGGAGATTCATTGCGGTCGTTCGACAGGGCGCTCATCGAACCCCGGTCGTTTGACGATCTCGCCGGTGCGCTCGCGCCTGCCGGTGAACGGCGGCTTGCTTACCCCGCGTGTATTTTGGTCGGTCCAGATCCGACAGCCCTATCGCCGTGACGGGCAGTCGCCCCTGCCGAACCGAACGGGTATTCGCAGGCGGAAGATCTGTAAGAGTTCGTAGCAGGGTAGCGCAACCCACGTCGGTTGCGGCTCGGGTTTGCCGGTTGGCCGAATCCATACCGGCAGAGCGACCTGTGCGCACCGCACCGCCGGCTCAACTGATTCAAACGTGACCGCACGTGTGCCGGGCGCGAACGTATTGATATGCAGCGGGATATCGCGCGGACCCATTGATATGCAGCGTTATATGTTGACGTGCGCGGCGAGCTTGCGGAGTGCCTCACCCTCGATCTGACGTACGCGCTCACGCGTGAGTTTGACGCGTCGCCCGATTTCCTTGAGGGTGAGCGGATCGCCCCCCTCGAAACCGAATCGGAGTTTGAGGATCCGTGACTCGCGGTCGTCGAGGCTATCAATCAACTCGCGAAGCTTGGTCAACTCGGCCTCGTTGAGGACGGCCTCGTCCGGCGCGGGGCACTTCAGGTCCGCAAGGCCCTCCGTCAGCGACATACCCGAATCCCCCTCGGAATCTTGCGTTGGCGTGGATACGGCTTTCACGGCGTCGCGGATGTGTTGCACCTTGCTTTCGGGCATTTCGAGCTTTTCGGCAAGTTCTTCCGTCGTCGGGGAATGCCCCTCGGCCTCGATGAACGCCTCCCTCGCCCCGCGGAAACGTGAGATCATCTCGACCATGTACGCGGGGATGTGTACCGGTTTGTCGCTGTTGATGAGGCTGCGCTTGATCGACTGTTTGATCCACCAGGACGCATAGGTGCTGAAGCGCGTGTCCTTGGCCGGATCGAATCCCTCCACCGCGCGGATGAGCCCGAGGTTGCCCTCGTTGATCAGGTCGTTCAGCGACGCTCCACGTTTGGCGTACTTCTTCGCGATGTTGACGACCAACCTGAGGTTGGCGCGTACCATCCGGTCTCGCGCCTCATTCGCCTCCGCCTCCGCCTTTTCACGTTCCAGAAGGTTTAGCTCACCTCGGCCGTACAGGTCCGCCGCCGTCCGAGCCTGGCGCACGATCGTGGCGAGTTTTTTTTCCTCGTCGGCGGACAAGAGGGGCGATTCGTTGATCCGCCGCAGATAGGTTTGGAGCCCGGTGTCGATTGCGATGGCTATCCTCCCCCGCCGATGCGGGCAATACCAAACCACACGACTCCGGGATTGCCGCTCTGTGGACTACTCGCAACCCTCATCGTCCACTTTTTCCCCGCTCGGCTGATCGTCGCCAACCTCGACCGACGGCGTGCCGTCCTTCGGCGGTGTTGGGTTGTCGGAGTCATTTGCCTCACTCGTCGCCTCTTCCGACGATGCACCCGCATCCGAATCTGCACATCCGTCACCAGCCGCATCTTCGACGTCGGCCGTTCTTTCGACAACAGTCGCATCTGTGACGTCAGTCGCTGTTTCAACGTCCGCCGCTGTTTCTACATCTACATCGGCTGGTTTTTCGCCCTCGGCTGTTTCTTTAACGTCGGCTGGTTTTTCGCCCTCGGCCGCCGCGCCGTCCGACTCTTTCGTGTCCGTGGGTGCGGACGCAGGCGCTGCGTGAGCGGCGAAGGCCATCGGATCGATTATGCCGCCGTCTTCGTCGCCCGTGCCATGCAAACCGCCACGGCGGACCTTCGTCTTGCGCCCTGCCTCGGACTCCGCATCCTGTTCCGCGGACCATTCCGCTCGCTTCTTGGAGAGTCCGATCTTGCGCTCGACCGCATCCACCCGCAGGATCTTAACCTGGATCTTGTCTCCGATCTTGAGTTCGGAGTGCGGGTCGTCAACCTTGTGATCGGCCAATTCGCTGACGTGCAATAGTCCCTCGAGGTCTTCCTCGAGCTCCACAAAGGCACCGAAATTGGTGATCTTGGTAACGGTACCCTCCACGATCTGGCCGGGAATGTAGTTTTCGGGCACTGCCCTCGCCCAAGGATCTTCGTGAAGTTGCTTCAACCCCAGGGCGATGCGCTGCTTGTTCCCCTCGACCTTCAGGACGACGCACTCGATGCTCGCACCCTTCTTGACGATCTCGGACGGGTGGTTGATTTTCTTCGTCCAGCTCATATCGGACACGTGGAGCAGACCGTCGATCCCCTCTTCGATCTCGACGAACGCCCCATAATTCGTCAGATTGCGAATGCGGCCCGTGATACGCGTGTTCGGCGGGTACTTCTCCGCGACCTGGGTCCACGGGTTCACCTGGGTCTGCTTGATCCCGAGCGAGATTTCCTGTTTGTCCTTGTTGATGTCGAGAACGACCACGTCGATCATGTCGCCCGGCGCGAGCATCTCCGAAGGATGGTTGATGCGGCGGGTCCAACTCATTTCGGAGATATGCACGAGCCCCTCCAGCCC
>JADFHG010000176.1 GCA_022567365.1 Planctomycetota bacterium
CATCGCTGAATCCGATCACGTCGTCCTTTGGTTGGATCGGATCGGGCGTTGACCAGATCGGATGGTCATCGGGCGGCACCGAACGAACGAGACGCGGAAACATCTCCTCAAATAATGCGGCGGATCCCTCGGTGAACTCTTTCTTTGAGCAGCACGCGGCGGCCATGATGGTCCCGCCGGACCACACGAATTCTCTTAGCGTCTCGCGGTTTTCCTCTGTCAACTGCGGCGGACCATGCCCGGTAAGGTACAGGACCGGCGCGCGAAACACTTCGTCGGCAATTCGGTCCAACGAGACGATTTGCCAACCCGCGGCGCGCCCGGTCCGCGACTGAAAGAAGCGCATGAGCCCGGCGGCGTCGTGCGGATCGTTGTTCCAATCCTCACGACCACCGTATGCGAGCTTGCCCACGACGATCGGTGTTCGTCCATGCAACAGCGCGAGCAGCGCGTAACACGTCTGCTCGATCGTGCCCCAGGATCCGTCTTCGTGTTGGGTATCGATCAGGCGACGCGCGATCGCGGGAAACCACGCCTGTTCGCCGATGCGCAGCAGCCCGGCCTGTGCCGCGAATTGGGCGATCTGCGCGAGTGTATACGTGGCCCATTCCGCGCCGACGTCGCCCCTGGGGCCGTGCGCCGTTGCGATGGGTTCGGTGATCAGGGCGTGCTCATCGAGCCAGTTGGTGGCACGTTCGACGGCGGTGCGGATCGGTTTTGTCTTGGCGACCTCCTGACCGCAGAGCCCCTTGAATCGTCCGTTGAACGGTCGTTCCGCGGTCAGATACAGTTGTTGGTACACCAATCGCAACGACGCCAAGCCGGCGGCCGTCATCTCCACGGTGGACTCTTGCGATTCGTCGGCGAATCGAGGATCGTCGCTCGCCGAGTAGCCCCATCCGCCGTCCGGGTTTTGCCGGGCGATCCATGCGTCTTCCGCGCGGCGCCATGCGGTCGCGCGAACCTCGGCGCCAACGGCCTCGGCATCCGCCAGTGCGCGCAGCGCGAGGGCTGAATTCGCGTGGTCGCGCCACACTTTTCCGCGACCGCCCTTGCGCAATACGCCCTCGCCCCAGTTGCCCGATTTGTCCTGTTGAACCAGAAGGAAGTGAACGTCATCCTCGATCGCCCGCTTGTATCGCCTCGGGTCGAGCCTGCAGAACAACCTGAGCGTCATCGCCCGGGCCCAAACCGACGTCACACGTTCGCGATCATCCAGCTTGCGAATCGCCTTTTGCATCCTCGGGTCGTTGGGCGACGCTCCCGCGACCGTCAGGGCAAAGGCGGCGAGCGCGGTCTGGGCGCGAGGATAGGCCGTGGCGATGTCCTCCGTGCGCCACCGACCGCTGTTGCCTTGTTGCGAGAACAGAAACTCGACGGCGGCATCGATGGCGAATTCCACCCGCTCGTCCGAGATGTTTCGCACCGCCGCCTGCGTCGGCGACCGCGTTTCCGCGTTCGGCGTCGCGGCCTGCAGGGCGGGCGTCGGCAGGCACAGGGCCGCGAGAATGGCTAGCGTCTTGGTCATTTCAGGACATCGAGTGATTATGAATGAACCCGCGGTCCGGCAGGCGCGCCATACGAACCGCGCCCTCGATCGGTTGTATACGCCGCTCCGTGGGCGGTCAACGCCAAGCGAACGTCGCGGGCACAGCGAATGCAGTTTAACAGCCTGCTGAAAAACAGGACACTGTGGCGGACCGACTTTCCAGTGGGTCGTTTTCGGCCCGCCAGCGGCGTTTGACCGACTAGAAAGTCGGTCCCACAGACTTTTTCACCGGGCTGTTAGCGGGCGCGTGGCGAGTCGTTTGGTCGTTGCTGGGCATGGCGCTGCCTGCGTGATATAATAGAGACGTGAGTGATCATGAGGACATGTTTCCGCGTCTCGTACCGGTTTTCCCGTTGCCGGGTTGTGTGTTGTTCCCCGGCGCGGTGCTGCCGCTGCATGTGTACGAGTCGCGGTACCGTGCGATGGCCCGAGGCGTGCTCGAGAAGTCGAGCGATGACCGGCTCATTGCCATAGCGCTGCTCCGACCGGGCTTCCAAGACCTGTATCAAACACCACACGCGCCGATCCACCACGTCGTCTGCGTGGGGCGGGTGATCGAACACGAGCAACTCGCCGACGATCGTTTCAATCTGCTGCTGCTGGGTTTCTCCCGCGCGGTGATCGTCGGAGAGGACCAGACCGGCGAGTTCCGCAAGGCACACGTGAGCCCGCTGCCGTCCGCCGGGGCCAAGGATGCATCGACCGAATCCGAACTCCGCGAGGCGATCGGCGAGCTGATGAAGGAAGCGACGGACGAGAAGCTGATCCACCCCGCGGTCGTCAACCACTTGCTGGCGAATACGCCTCGGCTGGAGCACTGCATCGACCTGTTGACCTACCATCTTCTGCCCGCGGAGGACAGCGAACTGAAACAGCGCGTGCTGGAGGAGAACAACGTGTCCATACGCGTGAGGATTCTCACGCGGTGGCTTCGAAACACGATCGACGAACACAAATACGCTCGCGACACGACGCGGGCGTGGCCGCCCGAACCATCGCCTAACTGAATGGCGCCGCCGCTTGCCATACCAACCCCCTCGACCGCCGCGTGCGAGGCGCCCTTTGTCGTTGGGATAATGCCGCGATGACGATCCACGAACAATCGCTTATCGACTGGCTTGGGCGGCGCGAATGGCACCACGACCGTCTTGGGCTCGGGATCGGCGACGATATGGCGATCATCAACCTGCCAGGCGGCGGCACGGTGTTGTTATCCTCGGACATGCTGCTCGACGGCGTGCACTTCAACACGGCCGATCATGATCCGCTGGCGATCGGGCACAAGTGTCTCGCGTGCGGGCTGAGTGATTGCGCCGCGATGGCGGTGCGACCCATCGCCGCGACGGTTTCGCTGGCCTTGCCGAAGCGATGGGATCCAAACGCCGCGCAGCGTCTCATGGACGGGATCGCCGCGACGGCTGCGGAGTTCGACGTCGCCATCGCGGGCGGCGATACGACCACGTGGAACAAACCGCTCGCGGTCGACGTCGCCGTCTGCGCAGTGCCGTATCCCGGCATCGATCCGGTCCGCCGCTCGGGCGCGGTCGCGGGCGACGCGATCTTCGTTACCGGTCGCCTGGGTGGCAGCCGTGCGGGACGACACCTGACGTTTACGCCTCGCGTGCGGGAATCGCAACAGATCGCGTCAGCGCTTGGCCCGTGTCTGCACGCGATGATCGACGTCAGCGACGGTCTGTCGCTCGATTTGAGTCGGGTGTGCGCGGCGTCGGGAGTCGGCGCGCTGTTGGAAGAGGATCTATTGACCACGGTCGCCGGCGACGACGCGCACCGGGCGGCGGACGAGGACGGAGTCGATGCGCTCGAGCACGTTTTGTCGGACGGCGAGGATTTCGAACTGCTCTTGGTCGTTGAGGAGCGTGCGGAGCCGCAAAGTGGACACCGGGAGGCGGATCCGGTTGGCGGCGTGAAACTGTATCGTCTGGGGCGCATCGTCGAGAAGCCGGGTCTTTCGCTCCGGCGAATCGACGGGCGCGTCGAGCGAATCGAACCGCGAGGATACGTGCATTGAACACGCAACGCTCGGCGCTGAATCGTGAGAGTCGATCGCCAACCGAAACCTTCGACCTCGGCGTCGGACTGGGGCGATCGCTGGTCGGCGGAATGTCGATCGGGCTGATTGGACCGCTCGGTGCGGGAAAGACGCAGTTCGTCAAGGGGATCGCGTCGGGCAACGCCGCGCCCGATTCGGTCCGGGTCACGAGTCCGACCTTTACGTTGGTGCAGGAATACGCCGGCAGACTCCATCTGTACCACGTCGATGTGTATCGATTGGGTGGGTCGGCGGAGCTTGTCGCGCTCGGTTTCGACGAGTTTTTCACATCCGATGCCGCCGTCGTGATCGAGTGGGCGGACCGCGTGCGCGACGCTCTGCCGTTGGATTCCCTTTGGGTCGAACTCCGCCCGACCGGTGAGACGACGCGGCACCTGTCATTCGAGCCCTGCGGAAACTCGGCCCACACGTGCCTCGAAGCATTCGCCCGCTCCATTGATTGACGCCGCACCGGCACGTCCCTATTCTTGCCGATCGATTCGTTGTCGATCGATGGGGATTGCGGCCTTTTGCGTATGAACCACCCAGCGCGGTCGCGACGGTCGATATGGTCACCCGTAGCGAGTGCGATTCATGGCCCGAACCAATGGAAGAAAGGCGACGGAGCTTCGTCCCGTCAAGATCACGCGGGGATTCACCGAACACGCGGCAGGCTCGGTGTTGATCGAGGCCGGAAGGACGCGCGTGCTCTGCACCGCGTGTTGGGAAACCGGCGTGCCCGCGTGGAAAACAGGCGCCGGAAGTGGATGGGTCACCGCCGAATACGACATGCTCCCCAGCGCGACGTCGGAGCGCAGGCGAAGAAACCGGTCGCGCATCGACGGGCGGACGCAGGAGATTCAGCGGCTCATCGGCCGGTCGCTGCGTTCGGTCGTGGACCTCGAGGCACTCGGCGAAAACTCCATACTGATCGATTGCGACGTCCTTCAGGCCGACGGCGGCACGCGCACCGCAAGCATCACCGGCGCCTACGTTGCGCTCTGCGACGCGATCCGCACGGCGAAGCGTAACAAGTGGATCACCGGTTCGCCGATCCGCGAAGCCGTCGCGGCGGTCAGCGTCGGGCGCGTCGGCGGCAGGGTGCTGCTCGACCTTGATTACCCGGAGGATTCCGCCGCGGAGGTAGACATGAACGTCGTGATGACCGGGTCGGGTCGGTTCGTTGAAATCCAGGGCACCGGCGAGGAGGCGACGTTTTCCCGCGACGAATTGGACCAGATGGTGCGGCTGGCGTCGCGCGGGATCAAGTCCTTGCTGAGGGAGCAGGAGAAGGCGCTCCGCCGACGGATTCCGGTCCGTTGAGCGAGCCGCGTCGCTCCCTATCAGCCCGATGGTCAACTGGCGGCTACTGGCTGCGGCGACCGTGGAACCTCAGCAGCCCGTTGAAAAAGTGTGGCACGGGCTAATAGCCAGTCTTATCACCGGCTATTAGCCGGTGCCACACCTGTTTTCACCGGTTGGAAACCGGTGCCACACATACAGATCAGGTTTTTTCAACGGGCTGTTAGACCACCGCACGGTCTGGTTCGGAGGTAGGGTTTGTGAATGGGCAGTCATGGCGATGAACTTCCATAGAATACGACTTGAGCCCAGCCGCGACACCGCGGATCCCTATACCGGACGCCGTTGGGTAGAATCGGAATCGCGGGTTACGCGTGCGCGGGCATGCGGACCCCGTCGACCCATGACCGGTCGGTACATGATCGTCACGATTATGTGTATCGTGGCGGTCCCGGGTATGGTCGCCGGATGCGCGACTCCCAAAGGCGTGCGGTGGACGATCCAGTGTATGGAAGCAACCGGGCCGCAGGCATCGACCCACATCGAGCAAATCGCCGACACGCTCCGTCAAACACCGGGGATTGATCCCGATGAAGTTACGGTCGTGCACGATCGAGATGGGAACTCGCGGCTGTACTACGGTACGTACTACCGTCGCCTGGACGCGGAAACCGGAAGACGCTCGATCCCGCGCGAGCTTGTTCGGGATCTCGGGATGATCAAGACTCTGGGCACCGGCGGCAGCGTGTTCTTCTTTCGCCGGGCAACGAAAGTACGCAAGCCCCAGCCGGACGTGGGTAATCCGGATTGGATGCTCGGGCGCTCCGGCAGCGCGTACACCTTGCAGGTGGGCGTGTTCGAGGCGACCGACGAGTTTTTCGAATACAAGCAGGCCGCGGCAGAGTACTGCGCCGCGCTGAGGTCCAAAGGATACGACGCCTACTACCACCATGACTCCGCGTGCAGCGTCGTGACTGTGGGCGCATTTTCGGCCGACGCAGTCGTGACCACCGTGGTTCGAGAGAGAGGAATGACGCGACGTGTCACCCGTTTCAGCGACGAGATCAACGCCTTGATGCGCGACGACCTGCTCAAGTACAATCTGTGGAACGGCATGTTGCGACGGTCGTTCGATGACACAGGCAGGAAGCTCCCACCGGCCCCGGCGCAGGTCGTCCGCGTGCCCGGCACCGAGCCGATCGAATAGCGAACCCTCACTCGTAAACCCCCCGGTTCTTGGGGCCGACTCAAATCCGAACCGCGACCGTAAGGAAGCGGGGTTTTCATAGCCATCAGCTATCAGCTATCCGTCAACAGTCATCACTTGTCAGTTATCAGTCATCAGTTCTCAGTTCGCAGTTCTCAGTTGTCAGTTGTCAGTCATCAGTTGTCAGTCAGCAGCCGTCAGCCATCAGTTGTCAGTTGCCAGTCAACAGTCGTCTGTGTGGCACCGGCTTCGAACCGGTGATCCGAACCGCGACCGTCAGGGAGCGGCGCGCCCGCCGTCAGCCCGCGACCGTCAGCGTGGTGGGACCGGTCTTGAACCGGTGAAGACACGGCCTGACGACCGGCGCCGCCAGAGCCTCGACGGGCTGCTAACCATAGTTGGCGCGCCGGTTTCCCGCGCACCGGGAACGGGACAGTTCCCGTGGCACTCGTGTCGTCAAGTGTCGATTCGACCGGTTCAGACTTTCCGGGTGCAATTCAATTCGCCATTGATATCCCGATGCCCATTGAGTATGATGAGCGAGCAACAATCGGGACGGCAGCGCTAACGTGGGCGCAGGCGGGGGATTTCCCGCCTCCGGCGGACGGCGTTGGCGGGTGCGCTTGGGTCATGCGGCGACCACGGGCCGTCGGAGTATTCGAAGAGACTTAATCAAATCAGGCGCCGGTCGATGACGACCAGCGCACCAAGGCTTGGCGTGGGTTGTGCGGCGCGACGCGCGGATGTAGCTGCGCGTCGATGCGGCACTCGTTTTCTCAGCAATGCTGAAAGGAGCAACAGTGCGCAACGTTAGGTTCATTGCTTTCACGTTCGGGTGTACGTTGGCGACGGGTGCCTTTGGGCAGACGGCCGGGATGCTGAGTTTTCAGGGGTTGATTCGTGACGCCCAGGGCGATCCGGTCGAGGGGAGCGTGACGCTCGAGTTCCGCATCTTCGATGCCGAGGTCGGCGGAAACCTCGTCGATATGGATGGGGACGGCGTTGTCGAGGACGTGATCGGCGAGGACGCCAAGCAGGTTGTCGGCGTGAGCGTCACAGGTGGGGTCGTCTCGACGAAGTTCGGACCCGTGTCGCCGAAGGCGTTCGACGGCAATGAGCGGTGGCTGCAGGTGAGCGTGGACGGCGAGGCGCTGTCGCGCGTCGAACTCGCCAACGCACCGGCCATCGCGGAGCAGCTCAACGCCCCAGGGTCGGGAACGCCGGCCGCGACGACCGACAAC
>JADFHG010000177.1 GCA_022567365.1 Planctomycetota bacterium
CGACCCATGCGCAGTGGATCCCGATGTCCCCGATCTTGGCGGTGATGAAGATCCCGCGCCCGACGACGACCCGATCGATGACACGGGCGACGACATCGGCGGTGATGTTGATGACGACACGGGCGGCGATGAGGGCGGTGACGTCCTCGACATCGTCGACACGGTAACGGGCGGCGGGTTTTGCAGCTTCGGTTCGATCACGATCCTCCCGATCTTGGCGTTTGGGATGGCCCTGATGGGTATCGTCGAGCGGAGACGTCGGCGTCAATAGCATGGCTGAACTCGGCACCAAGGCGGTCGCCGCGATCGGCCGGTGTGCCCCATTGTTCACGTAGCAGGCAAATCGACTGACGCCCATCGATTGTTCGATATCGCCGGCAGCGACGCGGTCGCTCAGGCTTCGTTCATGCGTTGCGATTCGCGGCGTACCGGCTCACGCGGCGCTCCAACGCGCGGTTCGGCGAGTTCGGAGATCAACCGATCGGTCAGCGACGGATGCGGCACCTCTTGCGACCCGATCGCCGTTTCAGGCGATTCGCCCGCGACGGCAAAGCGATAGGCCGCGGTCGCCCGCGAATGCACGAGGACGCCCATCCCGCAGCCGCACGCCGCGATGATCGGATCGGTCAGGCTCGGAACCCGAACCACGAGGTAGATCTGGACGAACTCGATCACCGCCGACATGGTCGTAGCAACGCCGACGATGAGAAACCCGCGGGCCGCCGGGGACCGGATGACGGGGGCGCGTGACGCGGCGGCAAAAAGTGCACCGAAGATCAGGTAACTCACCGATTTGCCCATCATGTCCCGCGCGGCGAGATCAAACCTGCCCTTGAAGTATGAATTGAACGGGAGGAAGTCCTCAGCGGCAACCGCCCGGAGGATTCCACCTGAATCGGCTTCAACGATGAAAGGCATGAGGCCGGTGAAGAGGATGTATGCGGCCGTGACTATGGCAGCGCCGCGGGCGAAGCGTATCCCGGGCTTCTTCTCGTTGGGCGGTCGACCAGCGAACCGTGCATCCCGGGAAAGGTGAGCCGCCATGCCGCAGACCGCGCCGCCCATGCGCATCACGATGTCGGTTGCGTGGAAGCCCTGCGCCACCACGAAGAACTGAACGACGCTTAGCCCGACGGACAAGACCAGGGCCGTCCACGCGGTTAGGCCGATCGCACCCCAGCGTCGAAACCCGTAGACCCCGCGGAAGACCTCGATCGCGATCCACGCGAATATGACGAACGAGGCGAATTCAGCGGCCCACCCCGCCACGGCGCCCATCTTCAGATAACTCGCCATCGCGAGGACGTGCTCGTTTCCGGTTTCGTATGCCCGTAGCGCCCAAGCGGTAATGCGCGAAAACTCATCGAAGGGCACGAACGTTGACGAGCGGGCCGCGCGAACGAGTAGGCCCAGATCGAACGTGAACGAGAACGGGATCGAGGCTAGTGCGACAAGCAGGATACAATAGGTCTTGAGTAACGCGCGGCGCGCATCCTCGCGAAACTCGCGGAGCGCGGCCTTCGCAAGTGGTGGGAATAGGGATCGCCCCACGACGGCGACCAGCACCCCGACCACCATGCCGAGCGTGTTGCTCACGACGTCCATCATCGAGGAGACACGGATCTGGGAGTACGCCTGGATCCACTCGATGGAGATCGACAGCAGCGTGCCGGCGACGATCGCGACGAGTAGGGCCGCCCACGTGACACGGATTCGCCGCATCAACGTCCAAAATCCCAATACACCGACTGGAATATAGAGGAAAACGTTGGACAGGATGTCGGCCATTGCGACACGCGCGACGACCATCGACCATGGCACGATCTGCTTGCCTCCGGAGCCGAAGTTGACCCAGTCGTAGGGAATGAGAGATGAGTGGACGAGTACGGCCAAGTACCCGATCAGCGCCGTCTCGATCAAGTTGCGGACCGCGACGTGCTGTAGGTTGCGAATTGGATCGGCGATGGTCATGATAAGGACACGACAAACCGAGGTTGTGGCGGAGTCCGCGCCGTACGGACGTCAGCGGCGATCGAAACGCCGTCGGGGATACCGTCTGGGCGGCCACTCGACCGGTAGCCTCGGACCGGCCGGCGTCCAGCCCTCGGGGGTCTCCACCATTTGCGGCTCGTCTTGGTTGATGAGCTCCCTGATGCAACTGTGAACCAGACGCTGGAACTTTTGGCGAACCAGGGCGCGTGCGTCGGACTCCCATGGGTCAACGTCGGTTTCCTTCTGATTCTCCGCCGGCGGCACCGACTCGGCATGAGCATGCACCGCGGCGAGGAGGCGTCCGCTCTCCGGCGCGTAGATAACTCCGATGATCTCCGATTCAGTCGGGCTCAACTCGTTGACTGCGTAGATCATTCCAAGCGTTCCGTGTAGCGCGTGAAACGCCGCAACAACCTGATCTGGAACGGCCGGTGCGCCGCCCAGGTCGCGTTGGGCAATCGGGAAGACCTCGCTGACCGCCATCTGGTCGTCGAACGCCGAGTTCCACTGGAGGAACTCGTTGTGGGGCGTACTGGCGATATGGGTGCGTGACGGAGCGTTTTCCGCCGCGTCCGGATCAGCGCTCAGACGGGTCACGGCGATCGATGCGGGAAACTGCCCCGTCGTCCGTCCCCCGGTGAGGATGACATAGTTGTCGCGCAGCGGGGGCACGGGCTGCGTGGCGATGTCCGCCCAATGCAGCCGCGGAGGTGCGGTCCACTGCGGCTCGGGCTTCACCGCGCATGCGGTGACAGCCGACAGCACGCCCATAGTCGTAGCCATGAACACGCATTTCGCGTTTGAGTAGGTCGTTGTGGGCACTTCGAATCGAGCGTCTCTGCCTGCACTCGCCAATCGTTCGCCACTCCTGCCGTGGAGTGATACTTACGCCAAGATATCGGGTAGCGCGGACCCTCACTGTCCCAAAAAGCGCACGTTCAAGCGAAACCCACCGAGGCTCCGATTATCGGTACTTACCGCCCGAGTTCAGTCGAGCGCCGGCGCATACGCTTCGTACCGATAATTCACCTGAACCACCGGGGCGACCGATGGACTTGTGTACGAACGCCGCACATGGAAGACTCGGTATGCAGACACAGGTCGCTACGGCCGGAGCAACGGACCGGCTCCCTGCGGATATTACTACCAAGCGCAGGGGCTGGCCCGCCTTACAGTGGGCGTGGGTCCGATCCGCGCGTGTGCGGAGTGCGCGCGTCGTGGGGCGGTTGTTCGCGGGGCTGCCGGCATCGACATGGCTGCTCATGGACTTGGCCCTGTTATCGGGCGGCGTCTATGCCTCGTTCAGCGCATATCCACCGCCAGCGCTGATGGACACTCCGCACGTCATGCTCTGGCAAGCGCAAGCGGTCATCGCGTTTGCGTTCATCATATCGAGCATGATCATCGGCCTGTACGAACGCGAGACGCTCGCGCTGCGATCGCGCATGTTTACGAGGGTGTTGCTGACGGCGGGCGTCGCGACGATCATCGCCTACACGATCATCTACGTCGTCATGTACGCGACCATTAGCCGCCGTATCACGGCTCTAGCAATGACCTACTTCGTGGTGTCGGGCATATTGACGCGTTTCGTGGCATTTGGTGCCATTCGTCGAACCGAGCGGCGGCTGCTGGTCGTCGGACCGCGGAGCCTCTTCGAATCCTTTCAGCGGGCCCAGCAAATCGGTCAATTCGGGGTGTACAAGCTCCTCGGTTTCGTTACGGTGAACGGATCGCAAAGGGACCGCGTCGATTCCCCGCATTACCTCGGAACGGTGGACGGTTACTTCGCCGCGAAGGAAGATCCCGGCGCCACGGACATCGTTATCGGCAACGACGGTATCCATGATCCAAAACTGATGGACTGGATCAGACCGAGCCTGCAGCGCGGTTGTCGCGTCACCGACGAGGCCACCTTCTACGAGAAAGCAACCGGACAGATACCCGTCGATCAAATCACGCCTTCGTGGTTCCTTTTCGCCGACCTGAAGACCCATTGCGATCAGCGCGCCACGCTGAAACGCCTCTTGGATATGGTCGTCGCGTTGATCGGACTGTGTCTGTCGGCACCGCTTTGGCCGCTGATTGCAATCGCGATCAAGCTCAATGACGGTGGACCTGTCTTTTATTCGCAGGATCGCGTCGGCGAGAACGGCAAGGTCTTCCGGCTGCACAAGTTTCGAACGATGCGCACCGACGCCGAAAACGGCAAGAGCGTTTGGGCGTCGCCGAACGACCCGCGCGTCACGAGGGTCGGACGAATCCTGCGCAAGACCCGACTCGATGAATTGCCGCAACTCTACAACATACTCCTCGGTCGAATGTCCATGGTCGGACCCCGACCCGAACGTCCCGACATCGTCGAGGAACTGAGCGACGTGCTCCCATACTACTCTGAACGACATCTGGTCAAGCCGGGACTCACCGGGTGGGCACAAATCAGCTTTCGATACGGCGCGAGCGTCGAAGACGCCAAACGAAAACTCGAGTTCGATCTGTACTACCTCAAGCACACGTCGTTCGAGCTGGACCTCATGATCATTTTCCGCACGGTGGGCACGTTTCTGCGCGGCGGCCTGTAGCAGCCTCTCGAAAGACCTGCAGCGCGGGACTGGCAAAGCCGGCCGGCCGGCGGCTTGGTGAACGCGCTTGCGGGTTCCGGTGTCACACCCAAGATTCGCCTTCTTTGACAAGCTGATAGGCGCGGGCGATGATTCGCGCGCGTCCGGATAGCAGCCTGTTGAAAAAGTGGCTTTCCGCCCCAAAGGTGGCGGCCGCCCCCTGCGGCGGCCGGTAGGACGGCGATAGCGGTCTCAGAAGCCACGTCCGCCGCGGCGGGCGGACGCTATCCGGGGTTTTTCAACGGGCTGAAAGGGCAACCGGGAGTTCGACCCAAACGTCAGCACAGGTCGGGCCGGTCACGCCCGTTGATACAGCTCGATGTGATGACCGGAGTGAAACATCATGCCGATCCGACCTGTTCCGAGCGTGGCGCGGCGGCGAGCCTGCCGGACGCTGCTCGCAATCCCGTTCCTCATCCTGGCGGGATGCGCGACCGGCGCCGCGGGAACGTCCGCGCGAATGCAAGTCCCGGTAATGCTCCAACGTCAGGCCGAAGCGTGGAACGCGGGCGACATCGACGCCTTCATGGAGCCCTATTGGCGCTCACCCGACCTGACGTTTACCTCATCCTACGGACCGACAGTTCACCTCCGGTTGCTCTCCACCCCACCTCACGGCGACGCAGTTACCTTCGGTTACAGGCCGGAGAGCGCATGCCTGGAGGAGACTTCCACCCCTCCGATCGAGTACACTCTCAGGCGCATGAGCGTCCGCCCCCCGTAGCGGACGTGGCTCTCGAGTTAGCTATCGCCATCCTACGGCCGCCGCATGGCGCGGCCGCTACTTTCTCGGCGGAGCACCACTTTATCAGCGGGTTACGATGGGGGCGATTCCCCGGCGGATCCCTCTTCGACAATCGACAGACCTCGGACGTGAACACGGAGAAATGCGCAGTGCGTAAAGAACCATACGACTTTCTCAAGGCTTTGCAGGAGACGCCGTCGCCGTCCGGCTTCGAGCAACCGGTGCAGAAAATCGTCCGCAAGCGAATGAAGCCCTTCGCGGATTCGATCGAGACGGACATGCACGGTAACGTCATCGTCGGACTCAATCCGAAGGGCTCGCCGCGCGTGATGCTCGCCGGACACTGTGACCAGATCGGCATGATGGTCCGCTACATCGATGACAAGGGCTTCATCTTCTTTGCGCAGATCGGCGGTCTCGACCCGTCGATCATTCCCGGGTCGCGCGTGGTCGTACACACACGGCACGGCCCGGTGGACGGTGTCATCGGTCGCAAACCGGTGCATCTGATGAAGCCCGACGAACGCGGCGCCAAGATCGAGCTGCGCGAGTTGTGGATCGATATCGGCGCAAAGGACAAAAAGGAGGTCGAGCAGGTCGTTTCCATCGGCGATCCGGTTACGTTTCGCCTCGATATGATGCACCTCGGCGACGACTTCGTCTCCTGCCCGGGGTTCGACAACAAGAGCGGGGTCTGGGTCGTCATGGAAGCGCTCCGCCTGTGCGCCACCAAGAAGATCAAGTGTGCCCTGTTCGCGGTCAGCACGGTCCAGGAGGAAATCGGTCTTCGCGGCGCGAAAACGTCGTCCCACGGTGTCGATCCCAAGGTCGGAATCGCCGTGGACGTCACCCACGCGACCGACTATCCCGACCTCGACAAGCGGACGACCGGCGACCTCAAGATGGGCGCGGGTCCCGTCATTGCCAGGGGCGCGAACATCAACCCCAAGCTCGAGAAGCTTCTCTTCAAGACCGCCAAGGCGAAGCGCATCGCGCATCAGACCGAGGCCGCCCCAGGCGGCACGGGAACGGACGCCAACGCGATCCAACTGACTCGTGCGGGCGTTGCGACCGCCCTGGTCAGTATTCCCAATCGGTACATGCATACGCCGGTGGAAATCGTAAGCCTCTCGGATCTGCGATCGACCGCCAAGCTCATTGCCGAAACCGTCGCGACGATCGACAGGAAAACGAACTTCATTCCGGATTAGTGTGAAAACGCTAATGTCGTGATTTACAGTTGCCGGCGATTTTGCCAACCGAACCGCGACCGTGAGGGAGCGGATTCCTTGGTCCGCTCCCGTATACTCGCGGTTCGGATAAGATGCAAACAGCGTGATGGGTGGCCCACCTCTTCAGAGGTGGGGGACACGAATGGTTTGCCGATTCGAGTCGCCGCGAGGCAGTCTGGCGCGCTTCGTTACAGAAGTAGTGGTTGCGACGCTCGGGATTGATCGCGTTTTCTCATGCCATCGCCAATCGACGAATGCGAGCCCGAGAGTATCGAAGGTGCGAATGCGATCGCGCACACCGACCCGCCGGACAGCGACAGCGAGCTGGCACGGTTGGTCGATGTGGCCACCCTCCAACGAATGCAGGATCGGCTCGCCGCCTTGTGCAAAACGTCGTTGGTGCTGTGCCGAAATGACGGAACGCTGATCACCAATCCAAGCTGGGGCGGACCGTTCGTCCGCATGCTTGCCACGTCGGACCTGGGCCGTGTCGCGTTTGCAAACCTTATTCGCACGCTCGCGAGGGATCCCGCCGGCAGCGTCGCGTCGATTTGCTTCGAAGACGTCACGCTGCATACGACCCCGATCATGCACGACGGACGCCGACTGGCGATCATGATCATCGGGACGCGCCCGCGTACGAAACTCGAGCCCCATACCATCCGCGCGCTGGCGGACGAGTTTGGCGTGGACGAAGCCGCGCTGACCGAGGCGGCCGACAGCGTTGAACCTTGGACGCCCGA
>JADFHG010000178.1 GCA_022567365.1 Planctomycetota bacterium
GACTCGGACCGTCCACCACATCACATGCATCCGGGATACCGTTGTGGTTACAATCGGTGCTCGTACCCTCAGTCAGATCGCATGCGTCAACAATCCCATTCGCGTTGCAATCCGCCTCACACTCGTCGGGGACGCCGTTCTCATCGCAGTCCAAACTCGTGCCTTCCGACAGGTCGCACGGATCGGCCGCACCGTTCCCGTTGCAGTCCGGTTGGCATTCGTCGGGTACGGAATTTTCGTCGCAGTCGATGGCCTCGCCTTCGTAGAGATCGCAGCTATCCGCAATTCCGTTACCGTTGCAATCGGGCTCGCACTCATCGGGAATACCGTCATTCGCGCAATCCTCCGATACGCCGTTCTCGATGTCCTCGAGGTCGCTGGCACCGTTCTGATTGCAATCAAATGGCCCGATGCGAACGAAGTATACATCCTGCTCCCCGTTGAACGTGGCCGCGTACGCGACGTTGACGCCCAGGTTGTCGGAAACCATATGATAGTAGTCGCCGATCTTATTGTTGTGGCCCGGCCAACCCAGATAACTGTCGAAGACCGGGCTGATGGGGATGTTCTGCGACCATGTCTCGCCGCCATCGAATGAGGCGGCATAGTATAGTTCGCACAGATTCACGACGCCGGTATTCCGCGTGTCGTTCCACACCGCGTCGATTCGACCGTTGGGTGCAACGGCCATCATTGCAAACCACTGCCAGGCGTCGTTATTCTCGGAATCGTCGTTGACCCGAATGGGTTCGGTCCACGAGAGTCCTTCGTCCTCGCTTCGCGCAAACAACACATCCGCGGAGTCCGTGAACGATGCCGTTTTCAGAATATACACGTTACCGTGCGTCCATCCACCGGAATGGTCCGTCGCGATCCAAGGTTGGCCGAGGAGGCCCATGGGATTCGGCCCCTGAGGATCACCTGTCGGACCCCCCAAGTCTACCGTCCCTAGGTCGATGAATGGGATCGGCGGCGGAGTTGTGGGGTCTTGGGCGACCGTTGATTTCGCTACCACAAGGCCAATGCTCACGGTGTACAGAGTACCATCCGGAGCCACGGTCAATGTTCCGATCCCTACGCCCGGGACAGTCGAAGGTTCACTGAACGAGTCTCCACCGTCGATAGACCGCGTGAAATTGGACCAAAGTGCATAGATGTTGCCATGGCCGATTCCCTCCGTACGATCGATGGCGATCCAGGGCTTGTCACCACCGAACGCGTACACCGGAACAAGCCAGTTGACCCCACCGTCGATCGAGCGAAAGAGATCGCATTCGAACCCATAATTATGTCCGCGGAGGCTGTAGTAGTAGAACACGCCCTCCGCATCCACGTCGAGCACGGGGTCACTTCGAAAGACCGCCGGCTGCAGCACACTTGGAAATGTCCACGACTTGCCACCGTCGTGGCTGTATCCGTAGCCGGCCTGGCGAAAATCGGACGCTACGCTGTCGAACTGCCGCCAACCGATCACGATCCTGTTCGGGTTGGTCGGGTCGACCGCGATCGACGGTTCGTTCGCGGCGTCGCCCCAGATATTGTTCCCGAACGTGTCCACGTTGACCTGCACGCTGACGAAAGGCCCGCGGACGATCGGACCGGTCGGTGCCATGCGCCCCGCCGGCGGTTGCGGCGGGGTGGGTGCGTATGGATCGCGCTGGCGCTCCGAATGCAGGGTGAGAGGATCCGTTGCTGTCACCGGCGCCTGAGAACCAAAATTCGCGCCGGCCGCTGCAGTGAGAACGGAAACGCCATGCCCCAATAGCAAAAGTTGGGCCACATAGGACGTTCGATGGATTTGCTGAGACATGTTGCGATTCTCCGTTGCCCGATGGCGGGGAACAGTACAAACGTTCAGTATCATCATTCTGAGCGGCGGGTTGTCCGTACAGGCAACCCGGCTCGATCGTGGCCGGAGTAGCCCGATTGTGCAAAGATGCGACGCGGATTCTTGGCGCGCAATGATCGAGCGGTCCTTCCGCGATCGATACGTCCAGATCAGGAGGCATTTCTTACACGTGATTTTCAAGAAAACTTTTCCTGTACGTAAGTCGTTGTTTCATAACGACTTACGGCGTGCGTGCCCGCGTGTGTTGCTCGCGGACGAGGAGGAAACGTCCGTTGTTCGCGAGAGGTTCGGTTTGCAGGACACCTTCGCCGGGGCATAACCGTAGCCGAGAGAAGACCGGGTCGTCGCCGGGTACAATCTGCATGGGAAGGACGGCATGAAGATATATGAAGACGGGGCGTCTTTGAGTTCCGTTGGGTATGCTTTTCTTTGGACAAGAAACGCCCAACGGCAAGGAGGCCCCGATGGAACGAGTATACACGATCGGTGCGGATACGCACTGCGGATTTACGGAACTGGCCACGATTTCTCCCGGCGAACCGGCTTGCCGGCGGTTAGCAGCCTGTGGAAGAACCCGATCGCAGTGTCGTTGGGCCGCGTTCTTCGCGGTTGGCGGCCGCCACGCAATACGGGACTCCGCTCCGGCCGATTTGGAGACGATCACAACCCGGGCGCTCGAGCGAGCACGGCCCTGAATCGCCACGTACCGCCGACCTCGCTACCGAATCTCGCAATCGTATGACGCGCTCGCCGTCGCGGCTCGGTACGGTACCGATTCGGTACATCCGCGTGAGTCGTCAGGAGGGAACTTGGGTCACGTTGTCGAGAAAGCCCTCGAGCTTGCGCGAGCGCACGGGGTGCTGCAGCTTTCGGATCGCCTTGGCCTCGACCTGCCGCACGCGTTCGCGCGTGACCCGGAAGATCTTGCCGACTTCTTCCAGGGTATACGTGTAACCATCGCCGATGCCGTACCGGAGCTTGATGATCTCGCGCTCGCGGTACGTAAGGGTCTTGAGAACCTCCTCGATCCGGTCCTTGAGCATTTCGCCGCCCGCCGAGATGACCGGGGATTCCGCGCTTTCGTCCTCGATGAAGTCGCCGAAGTATGAGTCTTCGCTCTCACCGACGGGACGGTCGAGCGAGATCGGGTGGCGCGATATCTTCATCACCCGGCGAGCCTCGCTGACGGGCATTTTGGCCCGCTTCGCGACTTCCTCGATGGTCGGTTCGCGCCCCAATTCCTGGAGCAGCTCCTTGCTGATATTGCGCAGCCGGCTCATCGTCTCGATCATGTGGACGGGGATTCGGATCGTGCGAGCATGGTCCGCGATGGCCCGCGTGATCGCCTGGCGGATCCACCACGTGGCGTAGGTGCTGAACTTGTACCCGCGTTTGTATTCGTACTTGTCGACCGCCCGCATCAGGCCGGTGTTGCCCTCCTGGATAATATCCAGGAAGCTGAGCCCGCGGTTGCGGTACTTCTTCGCAATGCTCACGACGAGACGGAGGTTTCCCCCGGATAGCTTCCTCTTCGCGTCTTCGTATTCCCCAAATACGCGTTGGATGGACTGAAGGCGTTCGCCCACTGCGTCGGGCCGCTCGAGGCAAAGCGACTGAATGCCCACCAGCTCGTCCGACATTGCGGCGACGTCGTCCTCGGGCATGGTGCGGCGCTTCTTCTGCCCCGCGAGACGCTTCTCCAACTGGCGCATTTTTCGGTAGAGACCTCGGAGCTTCTTCATCAACGGTTGGATTCGACTCGTCCTCAAGGACAGCTCCTCGAGCAGCTTCGAGATCTTTCGGCGCCGCTCACGAACGCTGGAGTCCAGGGTCCGGCGCGTGGCTGCTGCCAGGCGGGGTCGCACCAGTTCCTCCCACGCCTCCTCGTTTCGCTCCAGCAGCGCGCGGACGGTGACCAGGTTGACGGGGATACGGGCGCTGATCCTCGGTTTGGCGAGGTGTTCGGACGTCGATATCTTCATCGTCCGATCGAAGGGCAGACGACCGTCCGTGACGTCCTGGAGGATTTCAACGGCAAGGCGTCCGCAGTAGTCGCTCTCGAGCACCTTCTGCCGGAATGCCATACGGGTCAATTCGATCTTCTTGGCGAGGCGTATCTCCTCCTCTCGCGTCAGAAGCGGGATTTCGCCCATCTGCGTCAGGTACATGCGAACGGGATCGTCGATGCGTTTGCCCGCGGAGTCGTCCTCACTCATCGCATATAGGGCCTCGATCGCGGCGTCGCCGGTGACCGGCTTTGCGGGTTCGTCGTCGGATTCCGGTTGGCTACGGGCTCGTTTGCGGCGCGTTTTCTTCGCCTTGCGCGCGTAGCGACGCGCGTCGAGTTCGTCGAGCGTCTCGATCTTTGCATTCTCGAGCCGCATCATGACCATCTCGAGCTGCCCCGGGTCAATGGCGTCATCCGGGAGGACGTCATTCATCTCCTCCCACGTCACGTACCCACGCGGTTCACCCATTTCAAGCAGTTGCTGTACGGCCTGCTCGATCGGATCCAACTTGATATCAACTTCACTCATTGCGTTTTCGCACTCTCATCCGGTTCGCCGGGACCGTCCGTCCTGCCAGCGGTGCCGGCCACCCCGGCCACCCCCATACGCTGTCGAATCTTTCGTCTGGGACCGAAGTGGCGGTGTCCCGAAGCGATTCGTTGCAAAACCGCACGCGGGTCGTCGTCGGTCGAAGGCGGACCCGTTGGCCACGCCTTCATTTCGGTCTCCATCACCTTGTCGATACATTGCGCTCGCGCGCCGCTACGAATCTGCTCCAAAGCGACCTCGAGCGTGGCCGCGTGGTTCCCACGCCGCCCACCCGTTTCCGCCAACTCGGTCACGCGCTGCGCGCCGTCCGATCCCGGGCACGCGGCGAGCACGTCCGACCGCGTTACCCCGGTTCCCCGTGCAAGTAACCCAAACAGGGTCTCCGCGATCCGCCGGTCCCGTTCGTCGGCAATTCCCGATGTATCGGGCGTCGGTGCATCCGACTGCCACACGTCCGGTGAATCGAGAAGCACCTCCAACACCCTTGTCCAAGCGGCCTGCATGGCGTTCACCGCCGGTCGGCGGACCCTCGTCTCGGCAACTCCCGCGCGGTCAACGCTCGCGCGAGCCTTCCGCGACTCGAGATCGTTCATCACCGCATGGACGTCGGCGGTTGCGATTCCCACGAGTGCAGCCACTTGATTGACAATCAAACCACGCCGGATCGGGTCCACGGCACCCGTCCGACATGCGTCCACGATGTCGCCCAGGAATTCGCGGATTGCCTCACGCCGTCCACCGGGAGAACCGTCCTCGCAATACCTTCGGGTCAACTTCAGCCACCGGAATTCTAGCGCGTCTTCCGCCTCGTTCAACAAAGCGGAGAACGCATCGGCGCCGTCCTCCGACAACAGATCGCTGGGGTCCTTCTTATCGGGGATACGCGCCAAACGCACCGTCAAATGGCGGGGCAGTGCGACCCGGATCGCGCGGTCCGCGGCCGCATCGCCCGCGTCGTCCGAATCAAACATGAGGATAACTTCGTCACAATATCGGCGGAGCAGATCGACGTGCGACTCCGTGAGCGCCGTCCCCAGGGTCGCCACGGTCTCCGTGAAACCCGCCTGGTGCGCTGCGATACAGTCCGTATAGCCCTCGACCACGACCGCGCGACCGATCTCGCAGATCCGGGTGCGTGCGATATCCACACCGTAGAGCGATCGACCCTTGTCGAACAGTTCGTTTTGCCTGGTATTCAGATACTTCGCCCGATCGTCGCCCAACGTCCGACCGCCGAAACCGATGACGCGCCTTGTGGCATCTCGGATCGGGAACATCAGCCGATGGCGAAACGTCTCGTACACCCTGCCGTCCTCGCTGCGACGGAGCAGGTCGGCGGCTTCGAGTGCCGCCCGGTCAAACCCGGCGCGCAACGCCGCCGCGACCAGTCCGGAGTCCGAACCCGCCGCGGCCAGTCCCACACCAAATCGTTCGGCGGTTTCATCGTTGATATTCCGCCCCGCGACGTAGGCGCGGGCGTCTCGGCCAATCTCGGCATGCAGCAGGCGCGAGCGGAAGAAACCGGTGCACCATTCATTCACCTTGGCGATATCACTGCGCCGCGAACCGGTGGCGGATGAAGCGGCCGAGCGTCCGAGCTCCACACCGGCGCGGTCCGCCAGGATCCGCATCGCTTCCATGAATGGCACGTTTTCCCTTTGTTCGACGAAGGAGAAGACATCGCCGGACTTCTGACACCCAAAACACTTATAGGTTCCACGGTCCGGGGAGACGGTAAACGAAGGCGTCTTTTCCGAGTGAAACGGGCAGAGACCCACCCATCCACTTCCTCGTCGCTTTAGCGCGACGTGCTCGGACACCAAGTCGACGATGTCCACACGATCGCGAATCTGATTTTTCTTGGAGTCGAAGTCGTGCAAGTATGCGGTACACCCAGCCCGAACGGGCACCATGGCTCATGGAACGCGAGGGCACCGTGCGCTTCGACCGGCGGTGAGACCGCGACGCGCAAACCCAGCGATTGTCAGAGTATTGTCAGTTTATTGTACCACATTCTTACCGGACGGTCAAGGAAATCCCGCTTCAATCGCCCCAATTGGAGTGGGCGATCACCTGCCGATTCCTTTAGCGGCGCGCGCGGGATCCCCGCCGACTCAGGAAGTTCAGGAACACGTCCTGCGGCAGGATCGGCACGTGCATTTCATTCGCAGCGCCGAGCGTGTCCCTGTAATGTTGGTATCGACGGCGGACTTGATCGTTCTCGAACGCCTCGTCCGGCGACACTTCACCGGCGGGCTTGGCTCTGCGTGGGGCGGCACCCAGCACGAGAAAGTCGGTCAGCGCGGTCAGATCCGTGGTCGTGCGTCCGCCCGAGTCATCGATGATCGCGGCGATCTTCTGAGCGCCGTTCCGGTCCGCCACTCCGTCTCGGTCAAGATCAAAACGCCCCAACACGACGTATGTCAGCGGACGCGAGCGGTCGAAAACCGGATTGGCGACCAGATCGCCCTCGAGAATGACCTGATTCCCGAACACCTTGACGATCCGACACTCCGCGGACGGACCCGCGATCGACACGACCTCGACGAGGGCCTTGCCGCGCCCGTCCGGTGGGATCCCCAGGTCGGCGGAGTACACCGTAAACGGCAAGCCGAGGATCAGTCCGTCTCGCTCCCCCAGATTGATATGCACGACGGGATCGCCGGGTATCGCCGAAACGATTTCTCCATCGGCTTGGCGGGCGGTCGAGAGCAATTCCGGTGTGATAAGAATATCACCGCACTTGAACTGAAGGTCGGACAATCGTTGCTCCAGCTCACGGTTGCGCTGTAGCGCCCCCGCAAGCTTTTTGCGCTCGGACGCCAGGTCCGCTTCGACGTCGCCTCGAAGATCATCGAACGACTGCTCCAATGCGGCCACCGCGTCCGCGGCCTCCTTGCCGGCGCGATCTCGATCAGCCTG
>JADFHG010000179.1 GCA_022567365.1 Planctomycetota bacterium
CCTCGAGACGAAAGACGTACACCGCGCCGGTGGCAGCGCCGTCATGCGTGTCCCCCGGCGCCCCGACGACGGCCACACCTGCGGACATCGCGACCGATTGGCCGAACATTGCACTCGGACCCGCACCATCGGGCACCAGTTTCGCCTGTTCGAACCAGGAACCGTCATCGACATGAAACACGTACGCCGCGCCGATGCTCGCTCCGTTTTTCACAGTTCCCGGCGCGCCGATGATCGCAAACGTACCATCGGCCGCGACGGAGGTGCCGAAACGATCTCCGGGCGCGGCGTCTTGCGGCACCAGCTTCGTGGGTAGGCACTGTCCGAATAACGGTGCGACGACGAGCGACGTGAAACTGACGATGAACCCCATTCCAGGGCTCCCTCGAGGCGCTGCGTCAAGAGTCCGTCCGCTGCCGATCCATCTCCGAACGGAACGTCTTCACGACACCGCCGAACGCGGCCTCGTTGCGCTCGTCGGCGTCGATCAGGGACTCATGGGCGGAGACGACCACGTCGGCGAGTTGCTCGGCCGACGCAGCGGGGTCCGGCAGGCGGGTCCATCCGGTAGGCTCCTCCGGCGGCGCGTCGCACACGTCGAAGAGGGGCAGGACGTACATCGAGCCCAAGTTGTCGAGTACGGCCTTTGAGGGCCGAACGAGGTGAATCGCCGGGACTTGTGGGTCGCTTTTCCTTTGGACGTATGAAATGAGCAAACCGATGAACGTGCTGTCCAGCCACTCGGCGTCGGAGAGGTCGAAGTACACGTCCTCAACGCCCGGTCGGATCATTTGCTGGAGATACTGCCGCAGCCCGGTGCACACCAAGGCTGTACAACGCCCGTGTGGCCTGATCACCGCGAGCTTTCGACATTGACCGACGTCAATCGCAGTCTGGCTGCCGCCCATCATCTCACACCGTCCTCGTACAGGATCGAACACAACCCACTAGAGGCATTGTACACGATGGACGTGCCCGAGGCAATCATTAACGGATGTAGCCCGGTCGCCCTTTTACCGGTGTAGCCCAGCCGCCCTCGGCTGGGGAAGGCGGCAACGGACAGCCTGGTTTGCGAATCAAACCTTGCAGCCGGTCATCAAGACCACACCCGAGGGCGGGTGTGCTACACCCGAGAGCGTGTCATCTGAATCACACCCCGTGGGCGCGTGTGGCACGTGCGGCGGCGGATCCCGTCAGATCACACCCGAGGGCGGGTGTGCTACACCCACAACAAGAAGGCGGCCCGACGACAACAGCCGCCGGACCGCCTGATCAATCAACAATTGCGCTCGAGCGTCCCTACTCGGGCAGCGTCATCCCGAGGAAACCGGGCGCGTAGGCACCGGCCCCGTTGAGCAAGTCGATCTCCCGCAGGATGTCCGACGCGTTTGCTACGCCGCTCCGGTCGATGTCTGTTTTGTACAGCGGTAGATTGGTGACACCGTTCAGCGAGTCGATCAGGTCGAGCACGTCGCCCGCCGCGCTCGTACCGTCCTCGTTCACGTCGGCCGGAAGGTAACCCATGCGCGTCGACGTGCCGCTCTCGGTATGCGCGATCGTCGTCCAGTGGCCGACCGCGATCGGACCGCTAAGCTCGATCACCACGGTGTTGGCCGCCGCCGTCAGGTTTACGATGGTCGGCGGCGGCGTGTCTTCGTCGGTATGCGATACCGTGAAGTCGCCGGCGGTCAGCGCACTCGCATCCGCGTCCATCTGAATCTCAATGGACTGCCACCCGTCCACGTTGCTACCGTCCGGATCGAACGGCTGCCGCGCGTCACGGGTGTTGTGCGCGGGAGTGGCCGAGACGATCTGTATGTCGGCCTGCTTCTCGCAAATGAGCGCCTCGACGGTGAAGTTGTCGATCCCCGCCTCGGCGACCGAATCGTTGGGTATGTCGGTCATGCTGAAGCGAACGCGCACGTTTGCGGTCGGCTCGACGTAGTCGCCCACCTGGAGACTCGCGATCTGCCAACTGCTCGACGTACTGCTCAGCTCGAGCGCGGGCACCCAGGTCTTGCCGTCGTCGTTGCTGAGGGCGACCTCGAGCTTGTCGGCACTGCCGAAAGTCGACGAGAAGACCCAATGGGCGAAAAGAATCGTTGCATCGGTCCCGGAGAGATCGACGGACGGAGAGATCAAATGGGTGGGTCCACCGTCAACGTCGCTAGCGCTCGCGGCGCCGCCGGGAACGCCGTTTTCCGTCACGAATGCCTTGACGTTTTCATCGCCGTTGGTTGCGTCGGCGGGGGGTGCTGCGAGCAGACCGTTCAACTGCGTGCCGACCGGTTCGACGGCCACCCACGACCCGTTCGTCAGAAGGATATCATCGACAACCGACCACTCCGACAGGTCGCCCTCGATCTGATCGGAGAACACCGTTTCCGTACCGAGCGCGACGATGGCCTCGTGCGTCGTGTCGGGCGCGCCGGGAGGATCGGTAATCGTAATGCCCAGCTCCTCGAGCGTCGCGCTCATATAGAAACTCAGCACGGTCAAACAGTCCGCGGCCGGCAGCGTGGCCACGTAAACGTCGTCCCCGACGAACACAAGCGGGCTCGTCTCGAAGGGTCCACCGTTCATGGACAACGAGAGCGTCGGTGAATCGGGGTTGACCGTGCCGTCCTCGATTGCCTCGATGCGCACTTGAAGCTCCGTTGGTTGCCCGATGTCCAGAAACGTAGGCAGCCCCTGCGGATACGTGAACGCGATTCCGAACGGCGGCTCGTTGATAAAGATGGTGTAGCCGGTGCACGTGCCGAAGACGAGGTCCGGCCAGGTGTCGCCGTCGAGGTCCATGATGGCCACGTCGTGCATGCCGTGCGGCGTATCGAAACCCAGTGGGAAAGTGTCCACCAGATTCCCTGGACCCGAGATTCCGGTGTTTCGCAAGACCTTTGGCGTGCCGATGCAGCTAAAGTTTTGCACGTCGACGTCCCCGACGATGATATCGGTAAACCCGTCCTTGTTGAGGTCGCCCGGCGTGCTGTTGGAACCGAAGCCGTCCGTCGACGATGCAGCCGTGTACTCCACGAAATTCGCATAACCGTCCGGTCCGTTGCCCGTGTTGATCCCGTATCGATCGATCGCGTCGTCGGGGATGTAGTAGTCGAGCTTGCCGTCGTTGTTCAGGTCAAACGTGTTGAAGAAATAGGCAGCACCGTCGTAGGTCGTCTCCCAGGTATCGAAGTAGCCCGTGCCGTCGTTCTGGATCGTCTCCATCGGGCCGGCTTCGCTCTTGAGGAGTTCAGGCCAACCGTCGCCGTTTGTGTCGACGATTTCGCATGCCGTGGCGAAAACCGACTCCGCCGCCGCCGTCGGAATCCGACTCGCGGTCTCGTCGCTAAAAAACCCGGCCCCGTCGTTGATCCACAACTGGTCCTCAAAGCTGTTGTCCCAACCGCCGGCGTCGTAATCGACAAAATAAAGGTCGATGTCGCCGTCGTTATCGACGTCGCCGGCCGCGACTCCGCAAAAATTCGAATGGTCCGGCATGCTCGGTCCGCGCTCGAATTCCAGAACAAACCCCAACCATACACCGCCCGGGGCTCCTTGGTTCATATAAATCCGAGGGTTCCTGATGTTGGGCGGGTCGCCAACGCCGTATGCTGGGGCGGTTACGATGTCGAGCCACGTGTCGCCATCAAGGTCGACCAACACGACGTCGCGATCGTTCGTCGGCGTGAGAAAGCCGCCGATGAACTCCGCCGTGCGGTCGGTCAATACGCCGTTCTCGTTCAAGAACAACACGTTGACCCGTTTGCCGGGCGAGTTGCCGATCTGTTTCCGCACGACGATAAGATCGTCATCCCCGTCGTGATCGACGTCTCCGACTGCGAAGTCCTTCTCCTGCGTATCGTTGAGCCCCACCGACGGATCCGAGGCGATGAGCCGGCTCGATGTCTCCTCGACGAAATTCACCCACCCCTCCTGGGCCAGCACCGATGTCGATGCCCCCGCAAGGCCGCCAAGGACCACCGAGCACGTGGCAATCCGACCGGCGAAGTTGATTCTCGTTCGTGTCCCCATTTGACTTCTCCTCACTAAACGCGCGGCCCCCGGTGGCGTGTCTGACCACCGCGGAGTGCAACCCCATGTTACCCCCAGCCGAAGCCCCACGTGCGTGGGCTTCTGATTGAACGGTGAAAACCCCCAGTGTTCCCAGACAGCATGCGCGATTTCTTGCGAAAATGCAACCGCTAACCGCCGGAACTGTCACGGACCATGATGAGAGTCGGCTCGCGGCAGCCGGTAAACGCCGCGCTACGGCACGAACTTATAGCCGATGCTGTGGACCGTCACGATGTGTTTGGGTTGCTTTGGGTCCGGCTCGATCTTCCGCCGCAGGCTCACGATGTGGTTGTCGACCGTGCGGTTGGCCGGGAAACCGTGCAGGCCCCAGATTTCGTCGAGCAGCGCATTGCGCTCGACCGGCTGCTCCGCGTTTTCGACGAGCATCTTGAGGATCCGCGCCTCGAAGTGCCCGAGCGTCGCCGTCGCTTCGCCCCGCTCCACCTTGCCCGTGACGAGGTCCACCGTCGCTTCGCCGATGCGCACGACTTTCGATACGCCCTCGCCGATACCGCCGCGCCGAAGTGCCGCTTTGAGTCGCGCCAGCAGTTCGCGAACATTGAACGGCTTGGTGACGTAGTCGTCGGCGCCGGCCTCCAGTCCGCGGACGATGTCGATCTCCTGACCCTTCGCGGTGAGCATGACAATCGGCACGCGCGAGCCGGCTTGGCGAACGCGCCGGCAGACCTCGAGACCATCCATCTTGGGCATCATGATGTCCAGAAGGATCAAATCCGGGCGTTGTTCCAGGGCCGCTTTCAGTGCCGCCTCGCCATCCGCGGCTTCGATCACCTCGTGGCCTTCGAACTGGAGGTTGTCCCGCAGGCCCATCGCCATGTCGGGCTCGTCTTCGGCGATCAATATCCGTGCCATCTGTCGTCTCCCTCGGACTTGTCGGACGCACTCGAGCCGGCGCTTCAAGGCGCGTCGGGCGCCGGACCATCGGACACCGCATCCACGGCCGGAAAAAACATGCGAAACGTGCTTCCCTTGACCAGACGCGACTCGACGTCCAACCACCCATTGTGTCCATCCATGATGTGCTTGACAAGGGCCAATCCGAGCCCAACCCCGCGCTGCCGCCGCACGCGCGCGTCCGACGCGCGATAGAAGCCTTCAAACAGGTGCTCGCGATCCTCCGGGCTGATCCCGATACCGCGATCGTGCACCGCGATCACGACTCCGTTCTTGCCGCGACGCGTGTCGGGCGAAACCTCGACTTCGAGGAATCGATCGTCCTCCGAGTATTTCGCCGCGTTGGACATCAGGTTTACGAGCGCTTGGGCGACGGCCTCCGGATCCGCACTGACCGCCGGCAGCGAGTCGCTCACCGTCAGGCGGTGCTCAAACCCCTGATGTTCGAGCTGAAATCGATAGGACTCATAGGTGTCGCGGACCACCGCCGCGAGGTCGATCGTTTGAAGCGTGTATTGCTTGCGCCCCGAGTCGATTCGAGCGAAATCGAGGATGTTGTTGATCAGGTTGGTAAGGCGGGTGCTCTCGCGCGCGATGATCGTATAATACTCCTGCCGCTTTTCAGCAGTGGCCACGCGCCCTTGTTGCAGTGTTTCACCGAACATGCGGATCAGCGCGAGTGGGGTCTTGAGTTCGTGCGACACATCGGCCACGAAGTTGTTCTTCAGCTCGGACAGCTCGACCTCTCGACGAATCGCACGGATGACAAACGCGATCGCCGCAAGAAGCGTGCCAAGCGTTAGCATGTTGAGCCCGGTATAGGTCAACTTCTGCGTGATCACGCTGCTTTGTTGTCGGATGACGAACGCGCTGGTCGGCTGCAGCACCCAGAACCGCAGCGCCTCCGGCAACCGCTGGGACCACGGGCCGGTGGCCCGGTTTTCGGCGATCACCTCGAGCTTGTCGGATCCGGCGAGACGCGGGTCCAACACCGCCGCCCGCAGCAGGTCCGGGCGGATCCGTGCAATGACCCGCACGGGTTTGCCCTCGGTGGAGGTTGCCAGGCGATACGCCAGGACCACGTCCGTTTTGATTGTCCGGTTGCCTTCGATCGTCGAGACATTGTCGTACAGGAGTTCAATGCGGTATCGGAGACGGCGATCCGACGGCGACGTGAGCGGTCTAACGCCCATCCGGGCCCGAACGAGTTTGAAGATCTTGCTGCGGTGGTCCCGCGCCGGACGCGTGACGTCGAGCAGGATTCCATCCCAAACATACAGCCCGTCGATCCAATCGGGGACGCTGGTCTTGGTAATCGACGAGAGGGACACGCCGGCGGCTACGGCATCCGCCGCCGCGCGGAGCACGGCCTGCGTTTGATCGTCGAACGCTTTTGCGGATGTGTTCGCGATCTGCCGGGCCTCGCCCTTTGGTTGCACGATCATCTGGGCGAACTGCGCGTCCGCGAACCGAAACGCCGTACTCAGCCCCACGCCCGACAGCGCGAACGCGAGGATCACCATCGGCAGACCCGCGGTACGCCACGTCACACCCAGGCTGCGTCGCTTTGGAGATCGGTCGGACATCAGACCCTCGAAGAGTCGTAAAACGGCGGCGCGAGTAGAGCCCCTCGACCCCGGATTGCCTTGCGGCCCGTCGCGCGCGTCTCCCGCCGAGCGGGCCGACCGCGGCGGATGAGACAATCCATCGTATGATGATAGCCCAACCTTCGCGCGTTCTCGACAAATGGGGTGAAAAAGCCCTGTTGGCGGGTGCGAGAACGCGGGTGTCGACGTCCGAGCCTACGTCCTGCTCGACGTCGTAGGCGACCGTCCGGGACGCGAGCTCGGCCGCCTGTTCGAGCATTGCGAACCCATCCGCGTCGCCGCGATGGTCGCGAACGATGTCCTCTGGACGAAAACGAACGCGGCCACGGAACGCGTTGTAGAGACCGAGGATGTTCTCGGAGAGCGCCGCCCCATCGAGCGCGGGATCGAGTTCGAGTAGAGGGTCGCCCGGCCCGTACGTGCTCAGGTCCTTTACCCTCTGAGCGCCTATCTGGGCCACCAATCGTCCCGTCCGCAGCTCCGCACCGATATTGCCCAGCAATCCCTGGTGCCGAGAGATCACCACCTCGGCAGTCCACATGCCGGGCGTGATCCCGAGCAACTCGAACTCGAGAGGGAGCAGGCTGGGATCGCTCCGGGTACGGGCGATGTACGCGTTGATGCCCTCGACGTACGCGCCGATGATCTCGACACCGTTGTCGTGGTAGTGGTTCAGCTCTTGCGTCAGATCTCTTCGGCACTTGAAGAGGCGGGTTCCGATGTCACGC
>JADFHG010000180.1 GCA_022567365.1 Planctomycetota bacterium
AAAGCTGTATGGAATCCCACCCGTCCACGTTGGAACCGTCCGGTTCGGAGGGCTGCCGCGCATCGATCGCCTGGTCGGGCGGATCGGCTTCGAACAGTTCGAGCGAACTCGTCACCGTGATGTTGATGGCATAGAGCTGTGATTGGTTCGGCCCGATGCTTTGGGCCTCGTACACTTTGATGAAATAGTCGCCGGCCACGGGTAGCGGCACGCTCACGAGCACTTCCGTCTCGCCGGCGGGCTCCGCGTCGGCCGTCGCCAGCACCGCAAACCCATCGGTGTCGATGAGCTCGGCGTTGAGGTTGGCGATGGACTTACTGTCGATAAAGTTGCCGCTGTTGCACGAACCGCTCGTATTCTGCGTGCTCGAGTCGTATTCCAATCCGACGGGTATCGTGAGCACGGTGGCCTCCACGGGGCCGAGGACGGTGAACCGGAAATAGTCGTTTTCACCGAAGGCGTCGATGCTCAGAATCGACCCGTAGCTGATTTGCGGGGCGGGCACACCGCCGATGTTGATCGGGGCGCCCGGGGTGACGATACCGAGATCCGTCGCGAAACCGAAGCCGTTGTCGATCTCGAAGTTGTCGCCGTAGTGCCGCTGACCGGCACGGAGGTCGTCATGTTGCGGACCGTCGAACGCCTGTGAAACGAACGGCTCCATGAGCTTCGTCTGGGTCACCGGGCAGACGTGTTTGATTCCGATCCCGTGACCGTGCTCGTGGGCAATGACGTTTCGCAATTTCAATTGTGTCGCGCCGAGTGCCCAGTTGTTGTCGCGATCGAGGAGCATGTCTCCGTTCGGGGGGAAGAAGTTCACGGCCAACACGCCGCTCGGATTCAGGTTTCGCATCGCGATACGGATGTCGCCGCGGGCGGAGCTGCCCGAGTGACCCCATGTATCGCCGTCGTCCCAGTCCGTCCCATCGACGGTGATACGGGTGTACGACGTTCCGATGAGTTCGGCCCAGCGTGCGAAGGTCTCCTCGAACCGGCCGATCCACAATTCGCGGTCGCCGTCGAAGAGTTCATCCATACGGGCGAAGAGCTCGCTCGGGCCGCTGTCGTCGCCGTTGTAGGCCGCCTCGATCCACAAGCCGTCGGGTACGAAGCTCCACGTCAGTTCGATCGGAGTGCCCGGGACACCCTGCCAGCGACCGGAAAGGTTGTAGGCCGCGCCCCCCTCGTCCTCCGCGACGCCGAGGGCGCGGTGGATTGCCTCGATCTCCTCCTGAGACGGTGGATCCTCCGCGTCGAAGCAGACGGCGACCGGCCCGAGGTCGTTGACCTTTTCGACCGCTGGGTCCACGACCGGCCCACGAACCGTCTCTTCGTTCGCAGCGAGATCGTCCCGCTCCATTGCGGCTGCGGTTGCGGCCGCGAGAATGGCGCAAGCGCCCAATAGCACGGCGTTCGCCGCTACGATTTTCGTCTTGACTAAAACCCGATACATCCAACTCTCCCCCGGTATGAACACTGGTCGCCTTCGACGCAAACATTCCCCGCGCGCCCGGCAGACCGTTGAAGAAGGCCAATTCGTGGGCGTGGCAACGGCGCCCGGAAGCGAACCCGGCAAGCCGGCTTTGCCAGACCCGCGCCTCGCGCTCGTCAGCAGGCCGCGAGATTGAGGCTGCGGTGCGTGTGCCGCCAAGCCTCCCTACTCTATTCTGCACACATGCACCCCCAAGATCAACTACATAACATTGCGGACCTAGATTATAAACTGTCGCTTTGTTCCTGGTGTTCGATCAGTCCATTGGAGAAGTAGCGGCCGCCCGCCCGCGGCGGCCGTAGTACCAACGGGGTTTTTCGATCTTTCGCACACTACACAGTGACAGACAACACTCCAGCGGGTTCGGTCCGGAAACAACGACCGCGAGTGGGTCGACCGTCGGCTTGCTTCCGGGACCGTCGACCTGCTGGACATAACGCCAAGCGATACTTGCCCGTGCGGACTGCCCGTCTCGCCGGTGAAGGTCGGTCGCGCCGGCAACGCCGTCGGCAAAGGGAATCTCCCGAGCGGATATTCCATACAGTCGTGCCGCCGAAAACGCTCCAACGCGTGGTGACTCGCCACAGCGGGCCGGTCGTATGTCAGGCAGCGCGCGGCGCCCCTTGCGGGAACCAAACTCCGGAGTGAAGGGGCTGCGCAAGGCTTCTCGAAATCGTGGGCACACCGCGAATGATTGGCCGACCGGAGCCTCGAAGAACGGCGTCGCCGCGAGACGCCGTGGACCGGCAGGGGCGACTCCGCAAACGCTGCGGCGGCATTCGAAATCGGCAAGACATCCAATTCCGCGGCGATTGACGTTCTCTTGCGGTAGACCGTGTGTCTTTGCCGATCAGCCATGTGGTGGTACGGTCGTGGGGTCGCGGCGGATTCGTTCTTGTCGCGGGCTCGATCTTACGGTACAAGGTGCGGCTCGTTGGACGGTGCCTTCCGATCCATCGGGGTCCTCGCCGGACGGCGGGGCGTGTACCCAAGTGGCCAAAGGGGACGGGCTGTAAACCCGTTGGTAATACCTTCGAAGGTTCGAATCCTTCCGCGCCCAGTTTTTTTCTGAGCATGCCATGCGTATCCGCGACCTGATCGCCGAGAAAGGCCCCACGCTCTCGTTCGAGTTTTTTCCACCGAAGAACGACATCGGCTTCTGGGATCTGTACCGAACCATCGAGGCCCTCGAGCCGCTGAAACCCGATTACATTTCCGTGACCGACGGCGCCGGCGGCGGCACGCGCCGAAAGACGCGGGAGCTTGTCGCGCGGATCAAGACCGACATCGGCATCGAAACCATGGCCCATCTGACCTGTGTCGGCTCGACGCGGGACGAAACGACCGCCGCCCTCGACGAGCTGCGCCGCAGCGGCGTCGAAAACATCCTCGCGTTGCGCGGCGACCCGCCGAAGGGCTCGTCCGAGTTTGTGCCGACCGAGGGCGGGTTCCACCACGCCAACGAACTCGTCGCGTTCATTCGCGAGCGGTATGACGTGTGCATCGGTGCGGCGTGCTATCCGGAGACGCACCCGGAATGCCCCGACCCCGAACTCGACCTCGAGCACCTCGTGCGCAAGGTCGACGCGGGAGTCGATTTCCTGGTCACCCAACTCTTCTTCGACAACCGATTCTTCTACGATTTCAAAGATCGCGCGGTCGCGGCGGGCATCACCGTTCCGATCGTGGCCGGGATCATGCCTATTTTAAGCGTGAAACAGGTCAAACGGTTTACCGAAATGTGCGGCACGTCGATTCCCGACGACCTGCTGCGGCGGATTGAATCCGTCGAGGACGACGCCGAAGCCGTCCGCCACATCGGCACCTACCATACCACGCGCCAGTGCCTCGATCTGCTCGAGAACGGTGTCGCCGGCATTCATTTCTATACGCTCAACCGCTCCACCGCGACGAGAGCGATCTACCAGCATATCAAGACCGATCGCTGAGTCGCCGGTCTCGATGCACGCTTGCGATCGACGCGGGGCACGGCGCGCTTTCCCGTAGCGATGGCATTCTCCTTCCGCTTGTAAGCGGGTCGTTGCAGGATCGAAAGGGCCGGAGCCATCGAAGACTACGTCCGCGACAGGGGGCGGACGCTACGAAACAAACGGCCGAAATCGCACTCGGGCTACGTCCGCTTGAACTGCCGTTCCAGATCAGACAGGGTGAAACGCAGCATCGTCGGGCGCCCGTGGGGGCAGTTGCTCGATTTCTCGACGAGATCCTTGCGTCGGATCAAGGCCTCGATTTCTTCGTCCGTCAGAGGGTCGCCCGCCTTGATCGCCGCCTTGCACGCCATCATGTCGAGCAGCGAGTGGATCACCACCTCGGTCGATGAGCCGGCCGGCTGCTGGGCGAGGTGGTCGATGAGGTCGCGCATGAATCCCGCGACGTCCGTGTCGCCCAGGAGCATGGGAAACGACTGGACCGCCACCGAATCGCCGCCGAACCGCGTGGTTTCGATCCCCAACCGGCGGAGCAGGTCCGCGTTCGTTTCGAGCAGCGCCGCTTGCGACGGTGTGACATTAAGCGTCACCGGAAGCAGCAGTCGTTGTGCGTCCAGCGGACCGGCGGTAATGCGGCGGCTGAGCTGGTCGTACATGATCCGTTCGTGCAGGGCGTGCTGGTCGATAATGACGATCCCCTCGGGCGTCTCGGCCACGAGGTAAAGGTTGTGCATCTGGATCGCCCGCGGACGCGGTGAGGCGGTTTCGTCTGGTTTCGGCGACGCCGGCATCGCGCCCCTATCGGCGGCGGCCGCGACATCGGATCCGCCGTCCGAATTCGCATCTTCGCGGTTCGGCGCACCGTACAACGACTCCCACGCACGAAGGCCTCCGCCGAATGGACCGCGCCCGCCCGTGCCGCCGAAACCCTCGCGACCGCGCGCGACGTCTGCCCCATACGGTCGTGATGGAAAGTGCGCTCCTTGGCCTCCCGAGGATCCGGCTCGTGCATCGAACGGCAACCCGCCGCGCCCGCCCTCCGGCGATCCGTGGGCGTGGCGACCCGGTTCGATTGGGCGTACCTGTTTCAACGCCGCCGCGAACTCGCGTCGCACGCGATCGGCCTCAGCCGGATCGGTTGGTCGCATGGCCGCGCCTGCCGCGCGGTCGGTCTTGAGGGCCGGAGTCAGGTCGCACCGCTGAAACGTCTCCCGCAGCGCGGCCAAAACCTGCGAATGAACAAGGTTCGAATCCGCCCAACGGACCTCGATTTTGGTCGGATGCACATTGACGTCGACCTGCCGCGGGTCGGTCGAAAGGAACAGAAAAATCACGGCGTGACGATGGGCCTCGACCAGCCCCCGATACGCCTCCTTGATCGCATGTTGGACGTAACGGTCGCGGATGTAGCGTCCGTTGACGAAGATGTATTGCCATTGGGCGTTGGCGCGGGTATGCGCGGGTGGTGCGGCGTATGCCTCGATGGTCAATCCTCGCTCGTCGCGTTCGATGTTGAGCAGCGCCGAGGCGAGTTCGACACCGTACAACTTGCCGATCCTCTCGATACGCGTGGCCGACTCGGGCAAACGCTGGGTCACGCGACCGTTGTTGGACAACTCGAAACCAATGCCCGGATGCGCGAGGGCGAAGCGCGCGATCTGTTCGTTGATGTGCCCGACCTCGGTCGAGTTCGCGCGGAGAAACCGCCGTCGCGCCGGCACGTTGAAGAACAGATCGCGAACCTCGACGGTCGTGCCCGTAGGGCAACCCGCCGCGAGCGCCGACTCGACCGTCTCCGCGACGACGCGCACCTCGTGTCCCTCGTCGCAGCCCGCGGCGCGCGACACGAGGCGCAGTTTCGACACTGCCGAGATGCTCGGCAAGGCCTCGCCGCGAAAACCGAGGCTCGAAATCGAGTAGAGGTCGTCCTCGACCTGGATCTTGCTCGTGGCGTGCGGGGTGATGGCCAGCCGAAGGTCGTCGGCGGTCATACCGCAACCGTCGTCGGTGACGCGAATGAGCTGCTTGCCGCCGTCCTCGATGGCGACGGTGATTCGTTTGGCGCCGGCGTCGATGGCGTTGTCCACCAGCTCCTTGACCACGCTCGCGGGGCGCTCGACAACCTCTCCGGCCGCGATCTTGTTGACCAGAAGGTCGGGCAGGACGTGGATTCGCGGTCTGTCTTTCAAGGCTACCCCATCCTCACGCTCGGCGATGGACACGACGATCTCTCATGGCTGTCGGACGACGACGCGAGTATAGTGATACGCATCGCGGCGATCAAAGACCCGAAACGCGCGAGGCAGGGCGGCGACGCCATGCCGCTTGTGATATGTTCGCAGTGTCCACGGATCTCACAGCATTGATCAAAGAAACCCTATGGCCTGTTGGACTCCGCGTCGAGCTCGGATCGGACGCCGCGCAGACAACCGAGCGACTGGTCGCAGCGCGTCTGGCGGGTTTCGACGGTGTCGAACTTTGCGCGCCGGAGGGCCGTCTCACGGAGGATGCGATTAGCTCGGCCATCGAGGCCTTGGCGCGCGTCCCGATCATTGGGCTCGACGGCGGGGACGACACATTACCCGCGGAGAATCAGTCCCCGGTGCGCGCCGACGCCGCGGGTGAGCGCGATCGCGATCCGGGCCGCCCGGGCTCTCCCTTAGACGAGTTCACCAGTCCGGACGGTGGCAAGACCGCCGATTGCACGGTATCGTGGCTCGGGATCCGCGCCGAAGCGGCCCAGTGAAGCGAAACGCCCACGCCGACGATCGTGGCGTAACCTCCCAGGCTTCTGGATTTCGGTCCGAATTGGAGTTCTCGCGGAAGCCCGGTCGGTCTTGTCGTTGTTGCAGCGAATGCCCATTGTAGCGTACCATGGTCAGACGATGAGCGAGAGCAAGCTACATAGGAAAACGCCTGCGGTGACGCACGGTGATGACGGGGGCAACGGTGGGATCCCGGTTGGTGCGAATAAAGGGCGCGTTGCGCCGCCGCCGATACGGCGTTTGAAGACCAAGCGAAAGCTAATCGCATTCGGATGGTATGGCGGGAAGTTCTCACATCTTGGGTGGCTCTTACCGCAACTGCCCAAGTGCCACCACTATTGTGAACCGTTCGCAGGTTCGGCGGCCGTGCTCATGAACCGTGAACCGTCCCCCATTGAGACGTACAATGATCTCGATGGAGAGGTCTGCAATTTCTTCCGTGTCCTGCGAGAGCAGCGCGACACGCTCATTGAGAAGATTGCCCTGACTCCATTTTCTCGCGAAGAGTTCTCAGTGGCATGCGAGCTTGATCCTGATTACTATCAAGCGGCTTGTGAGCGCCTTGAGCGAGAGACCCGGCAACTGACATTAATCTAAGGGCTTGATTTTTTTACAAGTCGGGGTATGTTGCTGCAAATAGCAGGTGAATGCAGCATGAACACAAACGGAAATGGCAACGGCACAAAGACATCTGCGGGGTGTTTCAAAAAGAACGACCCACGCATCTGGAAAGGCGGGCGAGGTAAGTCAAATAAGGCGATACCGGCTATGCTCAAAAAGCTAACCGATGATAAGGGCAAGACTGGCGACACGGTCCTTGAGGATATATGCACGAAACTGATCAAAGCAGCCGAAGAGGGCGAGTCATGGGCAATCCAATTATTATTCGACAGAATGGAGGGCCGCCCTCGTCAAGTAATTCAGACAACAACCGAGGATGAAGATATTGGCGGTCTGTCAGACGAGCAGCTTACGCATTATTTCGATCATGCATCGCGGAATTGATGAATGCCCAGATTGCCCATAAATGGGTGCAGCGCCGTAAAAATAGATATTTCCGCAGCTATCTTGAAAAGTACACGCCGCACTATACTTGGA
>JADFHG010000181.1 GCA_022567365.1 Planctomycetota bacterium
CGGGGATGGCCGAGAAGGCCCCGTCGGCGCTGATGCTCGCGGACCCCGCGGCCGCGACGGACAAAACGTCGTCAATACCTCCCGACGCGAACGGGGTTACCCAACCGCAGCCGGTGATTGCAACGGGTTGAGCGGTATGACTTGGCATGTGCAATTCACCAACGCGGCATCGGCCGTGCGTTCCCTGCCGCGTCGTCTTCCATGGGCCGCCAGGGTCACCAGCCTGTTGAAAAACTGTGGCACGGGTTAATAGCCCGTCTTATCACCGGCTATTAGCGGGTGCCACACATACAGATCAGGTTTTTCAACGTGCTGTTAACAGCCTGTTTAAGAAACCCATACCGGAGTTATTGGTTCACGTTTTCGCCGCCAAACGGCCGCGCCACCTGCTGCGGCGGTCGTAGAGGTTCGGGAGCGTTTCACATGCCCACGTCCGCCGCGGGGGGCGGACGCTACATCACGACTACCGTGCATCGACGGAAGAACCGCTAGACACGTACATACGATCCGCGCATCGTTACCGACGGCGCGCGCGCCGTCAAGCCGGGCGAAGTCGAAGACGATACCGACGCTTCATGCGCGGTGCGATCGGCGGGGCGGTCTCGGGCGATCTTGGTTGGACGATTACGGTGCGACCTCCAACGTCGCCGCGTGTGCTCTGTCAGCATGTTGAAGAACAGAATACTTTGTGGGACCAACCCGGCAAGCCGGCTGGCCGGCAGTCGGTCGTTCTTGGCCCACCAGCGGCATTTGACCGACTAGAAAGTCGGTCCCACAGTCTTATTCAACGGGCTGCTATGGGGTCGGCGCGGTGGGCGTGGCCGACGATCGAAGCGGGGTGGACTGGATAATGCGCCGTCGCAAACGGAACAACTCGCGAAACGCGCGGAAGATGACCCGGAGGTTGGCGCCGGTTTGCGTGCCCGCGGTTCGCGCGTAGTGGTGTACACCGACCTGGCCTATGCGGTATCCCAGCCTCGTCGCCTTGGCCAGAATCTCCGCGTCGATAAGGGCGCCCATGGACCACATCTCGATCTCGTCGAACAACCGGCGGGGGAAGATCTTGAACGCGCCGTCGACGTCTCGAATCCGCATGCCGAAGACGCGGTTGACCAACACGCCCCAACAAAACGCGTTGATCTTGCGCAACATGGAGTCCCGGCGGTTCAGCCGAAAGCCGCTGATGATGTCGTATTCGTCGAGCATGGCGAGCAGCAATTCGATCTCCTCGAAGTCGAATTGTCCGTCACCGTCGGTGTAGAAGACCCAGTCTTTCCGGGCTTCGCGAAACCCGCGCTGCAGCGCACCGCCGTAACCGAGGTTGGGGTCGTTGTGCACGGCACGCACGTGGTCGTGTTCGGCTGCCAGACGATCGGCGATCTCGCCGGTCCGATCCTTACTCCCGTCGTTGACGATAATGATCTCGAAATCGCGCACGAGTCTGCGGCACGCCTTCAGCGCCGCGCGCGTCGTTCGCTCGACGTTGGCTTCCTCGTTGTAGCACGGGAAGAAAACGCTGATGCTTACGTCCTTGGGCGTGGGCGTTGCCTCATCGGTCACGTTTGGAGTCCTCGGTCACATCGGGGCGGACGGTGCCGTCGGTCGGGCTGATCGCGAGATCATCCTATCGACACCAAGCGGGCAGGCGGAGTGTATACCGTCGCGCTTGGCAGTGCGAACCCAGCTTGCACGGGGCGACGGTAGGCACGGTTGGGATCGCCGTTCGGCAGCCGGGCGGGCCGGTGCCTATTGGCAGGGATTGGGTATGCAGGGCACGTTTGGCCCCATGAATTCGCCGTCGATCGCCAGGCAAAACGATTGCGTGAGCGTCAGGCACGTCGGTGCCGGATCGAGGCAACACGCCCCGGCGTCGCACGGCGCCGCGCAGGGGAAGGGCAGACCCTCAAAGGCGAAGAGGTCCATCAGGATGTCGTCAAAATCGATAGTACCGTCGGGGGAGCACGGGTGGAGGTCGACGGTTTCGAACGGCACGTCGAAGTCGCCGGCAAATGCGTTGAGCACCAGAACGATGTCATCGAAGTCGACGATTTTGTCGTCGTTGAGGTCGCCCCAGATCGGCATGACTGCCACCCCCGGGTTCGTGAGCGGTCCTCCGCAATCGGCTTGAACGTGGTAGATCGTATCGGTGGTGTTCGTGCTCGGCACGATGTCCTGCTCGATGACGACGATCGTCCCCCATTGGGCTGGTAGCAGGAAGATGGGGTTGAGGACGAGTTGTCCGTCGAGGTCGAGGTATCGCACCAGACAGGAAAAGTTGGGCGATGTGACGAGCAGCGCGACGGGCTCCGCGGAGTCCGGGGGCTGGGGCGTCACCGAGAACGACCGCAAGCCGAGCACCTCGACGATCGGCCCCAGCGATTCCCCGATGTGGTCCACCGATCCGTCCTCGTTACAGATGTCGATCGTGCATTCGTTGAAGTCGTCTATGGGTTCGAGATCGCCCGTTTCGGAGTTGCAGCAGGTGCCCGGCGGCGTGGCATCCGGGAACTCGCACACATTGTCGACGCACAGGTCGATCGTGCAGGCGTCTCCGTCCTCACACTCGATGGGCAGCACGCACTCGAGGCATTCATCCGCGTCTTCATCGCAGTGTGCTTCGTCGAGGCAGGGATCCGGCCCGTCCGCGCACACCCCCGACACGCACGATTCATCCCCGTTGCAAAACGCACCGTCATCGCAAGGCGTCCCGTCCGGGATCGGCGTGAACACGCAGGATTCATCAACACACGTATCGATCGTGCATACGCTGCCGTCCGAGCACTCGTCGTCCTCGAAGCACTCGATACACTCGTCGATCTCCTCGTCGCAGTGGGCAAGGTCGATGCATGGATCGCCGCCGTCCGCGCAGACGCCGGATTCGCACTGCTCGATGCCGTCGCAAAAGACGTCATCCGGACAGGGCGTGCCGTCCGGGACCGGCTCGCTGACGCAGACGTCGTCGATGCACGAGTCCGTCGTGCAGAGCAGGCCGTCGTCACACTCGGGGTCGATCACGCACTCCAGGCACACGTCCTCCACTTCGTCGCAGTGTGCCTGATCGACGCAGGGGTCGGCACCGTCCGTGCACACGCCGCCGACGCAGACTTCGTCGCCGTTGCAGAACGCACCGTCGAGGCAGGGCGTACCGTCGCCTACCACGGCATGGGTGCAGAAGTTGTCCTCGCACGCGTCCGTCGTGCACGGATTGGCGTCGTCGCAGTCGCCGTCCACGAGACAATCCAGGCACTCGTCGTTGGTTTCGTCGCAGAGGTCCGGGTCGACGCACGGGTCGGGTCCGTCGGAGCAGACGCCGCCCTGGCAGGATTCCTCGCCGTTGCAGAACGCGTCGTCCAGGCACGCCAGCCCGTCCACCACGGGCGTGTTCACGCAGGTGCCGGCGTCGCAGGTGTCCGTTGTGCAGGGGTTGCCGTCGGCACACTCGTCGTTCTTGGCGCACTCGAGGCAAACGTCGCTGTCCTCGTCGCAATGGTCGGGGTCGACGCACGGGTCAAGTCCGTCGGCGCACGTACCGTCCTGGCAGGATTCCTCTCCGTTGCAGAACGAACCGTCGAGACACGGTGTGCCGTCGGGTGCCGGGTCGTGCGCGCACGTCCCGGCGACACACGCATCGATCGAACACCCATCCGCGTCGTCGCATTCGCCGTCGCTGATGCACTCGACGCACGCATCCATCTCTTCGTCGCAGTGGTCCGGGTCGACGCAAGGGTCGGGTCCGTCGGTGCAGACGCCTCCCTGACAGGATTCCTCGCCGTTGCAGAACGAATCGTCGACGCAGAGCGTACCGTCGCCGACCGGCTCATGGAGGCAGTCACCACCATCAAGGCACGTGTCCGTCGTGCAGGGGTTCGAGTCGTCGCACTGCCCGTCGTTTTCACACGTGTCGCATACATCTTCGATCTCATCGCATAGTTCGGGAGGACATGGTTCCGCCCCGTCAACGCAATCGCCGGCGTGGCAGATCTCCTCGCCGTTGCAAAACGCGCCATCGGGGCAGGGCGTACTGTCGGGGAGCGGCGGATTCGTGCAGATACCAACTTCACACAACGGCGTTGTGCAGGGATTGCCGTCGTCGCAGTCCGCGTCCGTATCGCAGGTGACGCAATCGGGAACCTCCATGCCCACGCATAGCCCGCCGATACACGTGTCGTCAAGCGTGCAAGCGCTACCGTCATCGCACGTGTCGGCTATCTCACAGACGGAGAACACGATATCGACGATCGCGCCCGGGAGGTCCGCGTTCGGGTCATCCGAAGCGAAGGTCACCCCGCCGGTGCCGTCGGCGAGGTCGGCCGCCAGCGTGCGAACGCACTTGGACGAACCCGTCGCCGTGATCGGGGAGACAATCACGTTGTTCGTGATTGCCACCGCGATCGCGTTTTCGATGGTCGTGCGGTCCTCCCCGGGGTCGAAGCACGGATTGCCGTTGCACGGTCCTTCATCGCCCAGCGGCACGATGACGCGGACCATGTCCGGCGACCAAGGGAAGAACTCGGCGACCAACGCTGTGGCCGGTCCCCACGATTCGATCTGGGCGCCGTTCGGTGGGTCGGTCCATTCGCACGCACCCGGGTCGCCCGGAACATCCGTGCCGAACAGTTCGAGCACGCTTTCGGTGATGCACGGAAACTTGCCTTTTCCGGTGCCGGCCACCCCGAGGACAGCCGTATTGACCGATACGCCGAGCGATTCGATTTCTTCAACGATCGCGCCGATGTTGTCGCAGAGTGCCTGCCCCTCGTCGACCATCGAACGCGACGTGTCCATGACGAACACGACATCGACGGCTGGGCAGGAAACGACGACCTCGCATTCGTCGCAAGGATTGTCCGTGCAATTCAGATCGGGATCCCATATGCCGTCGACCTTCAGGCACGCCTTCAGTGACGTATCGAGGCACTCGGCGCCAAAGGGAGGATCGGGGTTGTTGAAACAGCAGCGGCCGGTCGTCTGACCGAGGGAATAGGCGCATTGCAGGAGTAGGGCCAGGAGAAACACCACCCGCCCGGCTATATCGGTGGACGCGGCGCGGCGCGCCGTGCATCGCGTCGTCATTGCCTCTATCCCCCGTTCGCGCCGTGACACGCGAGATCCCAGCGACCGATCCTTTGGGGCCGCTCGGTTGAACCGGCCAACCGGCTTGCCGGCGCGAACGCCGCGTCGATTGTGGTCACGTTGGCTGCCACAACCAGGCGAGAACCGACGTTCCCCTCCGCCGCGCGCGTTTACGGCATTCGCGCCGGACACGGTTACGGGTCGTGCGCACATGCCGCTTCGCAAACCGCAAACCACCGGCCAACCGGCTTGCCGGCGCCAAGTGCAATTCGCCAACAGTAGCTTGGTTCAATGCCGCTAGCTTCTTGGAAACGCGCGGGCCGAATCAAAACGCCAGCCGGTTATCGAGAGCCACCGCAAAATCGCCCACCGAGGTTCGAAACGCCTTCGGTGAATCGTCTTCGCAGGTTCCCGTGGAACTACCGGCAAGCCGGTTGGCTGGTTTCCCAATGCACCACGATTGTACGTCATTATGGGGCGCCGTGCAAGATATCGGTCGAACCGGCCAACCGGCTTGCCGGGCGCCCACCGACGACGGTGTTCGCCGCAAGCGGAACGCGCCGTTATAGGACTCTTCGTCCGCGAATTATCGATTGGCCGCCCCGGCGACGGGCCGGCACTGGCACCGGCCAACCGGCTTGCCGGGCCGGTTCGCTGGGACGGCTTGCCGGTCCCGGCGTCCCACACCCAGCGAATCGGAATAGGATCGCGAAACGGCGGGACGGGGTTGCAGCGCGACGTTTCACGCCATGGGGCTTCCTCGCGATTGCGTTCGGACGGTCTCGTAGCCAAGGGACGGCAGGGCGCGAGGCGTAATGGGTATCCGGCGGGTGCAATGTGTTTACGGGGAAGCAAGGCCCGCGTTGATCGAAACACGAACGCGCTGCTCGCGCAAACGCCCTTCGACCGGCCAACCGGCTTGCCAGCCGCTCGATGACCCGCCGATTTGACGGTGCCCTGGGCAAACGCCCGTGAACATACGGGAGCCCGCGCCCGTACGCTCCGCAACCTTACCCCAAGATTCCCAGTGCCGTCGACGCCCGCATACCTCGCCCCGACGAAGCGAGGCGGCGCCGTTCCTATTGGCAGATGTTGGGCAAACATACGGTGCCCGCACCCTGGAAAACGTACCGCCCAAGTCCGAACATTCCTGCTCGAGCAAGATCAGGCACAACGGCTCGGGGTCCAAACAGCACGCACCGCCGCCGCATGGCGTCGCGCAGGGGAACGGGTCGCCTTCAAACGCAAACAGGATCATTAGGATGTCGTCGAAATCGATAGCCCCGTTCGGCTCGCACGGGAACACGTCGAACACTTCGAACGGCAGACTGAATTGACCGGCAAAAGCATTGAGTATGAGCGTCACGTCGTCAAGGTCCACGACGCCGTTGTTGTCCACGTCGCCCCACAGGCTCGTGATTCCGATACCCGGATCGGTCAACGTCTCGCCGCAATCCGCTTGGACGTGATACACCGTGTCGGTCGTATTCGTGCTCGGGACGATGTCCCCGCCGACGACGAGGAGTGAACCCCATTCCGCCGGCGTCCGCGACACCGGCGTGTCACCGAGGTTGCCCTTTTCGTCGATGTACTTCGCGAGGCACGGAAAGTTGGGTGAGGTCAACAACAGCGCGACCGCCAGCGACGAATCGGGGAGGTCCGGCGTGACAATGATGACGCGGGCACCAATGCCCTCCACGAACGGCGCTGCGGCCAGCGTCTCGTGCGAAACGCTACCGTCCTCGTTGCAGGTGTCGGCGGAGCAGGCGTTGCCATCGTCGATCGGCGTCGTCGCCCCCGTCGACGAGTCGCAGCATTCACCCGGCAAGAAGTTTTCCAGATGATTGACCGTACCGTCCTCGTTGCAAATGTCGTCGGTACACTCGTCGCCGTCGTCAATGATCGTCAACGTCCCGCTGTCCGGATCGCAGCACTCGCCCACCGGCGTCGTGTCCGCGTTGATGCATGCGTTGGCCGAGCAAGTATCCCCGGTACACGCACTCGCGTCGTCGCAGTCTTCGTCCGCCAAACACTCGACGCAAATGTCCGGACCGACGCTACAAATCGGTCCGTTCGGATTATCGGTGCAGTCATCGTCGATCAGACACTCGACGCACTCGTCGTCCGGCTCGTCGCAGATCGGCAAGGCCGGGTCTTCGCACGGACCGGTGCCGGGTTGACAGTCGTTCTGGGCGTCGCACGTCTCCGTGAC
>JADFHG010000182.1 GCA_022567365.1 Planctomycetota bacterium
TATCGCCCGGACGGTGCGGTCGGGTTCGATTCCCGTCGACTCCCGTCATGCATGTCGACTCATCTTGGCGCGGAACGGGACGCACTCGTCCTCGCTCCCCAGTATTCTCTTGGCGCACACTCTGGACGCGTTCCGGCGGGGTGTGCATGCCCACCGGCCGTTTCACGGCGGAATGCTCGCTACCGGGCGCGGGTGGCGTAACCACTGGACGACCGGTTGCAAGAGTCTAATTGGGCGACTACGTCCCCTCCGCACGGACTTCGTGGCCGTTGCGTCTCAGGACGGCCGTAGCGTCGCCCAGGTCCGCCGCGCGGACGAGGAGATAGTCGGTGTCATAGGTGGAGAGGGCGAATATGCTCACCTTCGCATCGGCGAGCGGACCCGCCAGCGACGACAGGACACCCGTCAGTGAAAAATCCATGGGACCGTCGACTTTCATGCATCGCCACCCGCGCTCACAGGTCACCGATTGCGGCACGTTTGTTTCCGGGCAGACGATCGAGAGTTCGTCGTCGGTTCGGGTGATGGAATAGAAACGCCCCGCGACCGCCCAACCCGGCATGAGTTCGTCGTTGGGGAGACGGCATATCGCGAACGTCTCGCTCAGAACGTGAAGTTGCAAGCAGTGCGATCCCATGGCCCCATTGTACCGTGGATAGCGTAATCACGAACCACGTTCGGAGCCGGCCGAGCGAATCGCATCGAGGGTGTGCACGAATTGAACCGTCGGGGCGACCGCGTGGACCCGCAGGATGGCCACGCCGCCGAGCGCTCCATACGCGGCGCACGCCAGCGACCCGGCCTCGCGGTCGAGCGGGTTGTCCAGACCGAGCACGGCGCCGAGGAACCGTTTGCGCGACGCACCGAGGAGCACCGGCGATCGCAACGACGCGAACTCGGCGACATGCTTGAGCAAGAGTAGATTGTGTTCGACCCGCTTGCCGAATCCGATTCCGGGATCGACGACGATTCGCTCCGGCGCAATGCCGGCGGCAATGGCGAATTTGCGGCGCTCCTGCAGAAACGCCCTCACTTCGGTGACCACGTCCGCGTACTGCGGTCCGCCTTCCGCCTGCATGTCGGCGGGTGTGCCCCTCATGTGCATGAGAACGACACCTGCTCCGGTCCGCTTGACGACATCGACCATTTCAACGTCGTCGCGCATTGCCGAGACGTCGTTGACCAGCTCCGCGCCCGCCGCAAGCGCCGCCTGCGCCACTGCGGCCGATCGTGTGTCGATCGAGATCAGTACGTTGCCGGCATGCCGGTTGATTGTCTCGATCACCGGTATGGCGCGCGAGATTTGGACGTCGGGCGCGACGGGCGTCGATCCGGGTCTTGTGGATTCGGGTCCGACGTCAATGATGTCGGCCCCCTCCGAGATCATCTCGAGCGCCCGACGGATCGCGTCATCGACGTCCAAATACTTCTCGCCGTCGCTGAACGAGTCGTGCGTGACGTTGAGGATGCCCATCACGCGCGGTCGCGTGGCTGCGTGCGGCATCAATCTTGCCGGGTCCAAGGGCATGGCTTGCTCACCGGGGCCGTCGGAAGCCTGTTGTTGATTGGGCTATTCGGTCTGTGATGGACATCTTGATATCCCGTCGCGCGCCGGTCCGCTCAAATAACGAGCGTCACCACGGTCGAGTTTAGAACCGCGCCGTCGGGCCGCAAGTGCGTTGCGGACTTAGAGTGCGTCCTAAAACCGGCGGGCACCCCGGTTCTTTCCGAACCCCGACCGTGAGGGAGGGGCTTTTAGGCCGGGTGGCCCATGTCCTTTGGACATGGGGGAGACGATGACCGTCTCCTCGGTTCGCAGTCCAATGGGTCGACGAAGCGGGCCGCACGAGAATGGTCACGCCTATCCGCGACGACCATCGGCTCCCCCACCTCCGGAGGAGGTGGGCCACCCAGTCAAGACGGATGGTGTGGCGCCGGCACCCACAAGCGAGCCAGCCTACCGGCGATGCCCGCACAGGCTATGTACGTGTTTAGCGGTTTTGCCGCAAACGCACGGTAGCGTCCGCCCCCCGCGGCGGACGTGGGCATGCGAAGCACTGCCGAACTTCTACGGCCGCCGCAGGGGGCGGCCGCTACGCGCTAAACACGTACCAGGCTATTAGCCTCTGCCACATGTTCCACCGGACTTCCGGTCGGTGTCGCGCCGGCTGGTGTGATCAGCTCGGTTGAGGGAGCGTGCCGCCGTCGATGTCGGGACGTGGATCGGAATCGGCCTTGACGGGGCGGGCGACGCCCACCGGATCCTTCTTGCCGTCAACCGCGTCGAGGAGGTCGGAGACCGGCGATCGGTCGATGGCTTCGCCGCGCATGATGGCGTTGACTTCCTCTCCCGTGACGGTTTCGTACTTGAGCAATGCTTTGGCGACCGCCTCTATTTTGTCCCAGTTTTCGTCGATGAGGCGTTTGCAGTCCGCATATGCCTCGTCGGCGAAGCGTTTCACCTCGGCGTCGATGATCCGCGCGGTGTCCTCGGAGTAATCCCGGCCCGCGATGAGGTACTCGTGCCGTTCATCACTGCCGTACCGCAAGAAACCCAGCCGTTCGCTCATGCCCCATTCCACGACCATCGTTCGGGCGGAACTTGTTACTTGGGCGATGTCCATCGACGCACCGGAGGATATGTCGTCCGTGGCGCGTTCCTCGGCGATGCGGCCGCCGCACATGACGCGCATCGTGGCGAGCAAATACTTGAGTCCGTAGCCGTATCGATCGCGTTCGGGAAGGCTGAACGTGGCGCCGCCCATGTTGCCCCTGGGGATGATCGTGACCTTATGGAGAGGGTCCGCATCGGGCAGCAAGGTCTGCACGACCGCGTGGCCGGCCTCGTGGTAGGCAGTGGCGCGGCGTTCCTTCTCTTCGACCGATCGGCTCTTTCGCGCCCGCCCGAATTTGATCTTGTCGCGCGCTTCCTCGAGGTCGTCCTGTTCGACGAAGTCCTTACCTTCCATTGTCGCGAGGAGCGCTGCCTCGTTCACCAATGCGGCCAGCTCGGCACCGCTGAACATGGGGGTTCCCCGGGCGACCCGTCGCATATCGACGGTGGGACCGAGTTTGATTTTCTTCACGTGAACTTTGAGGATCTCGTTTCGGCCCTGGACGTCGGGCAAAGGTACATAGACCTGCCGATCGAAACGACCGGGGCGCGTGAGTGCGGGATCGAGCACGTCGGCGCGATTCGTCGCGGCAATCAGGATGACCTGGTTGCTCGTTTCGAACCCGTCCATCTCCACGAGAATGGCGTTGAGCGTTTGCTCGCGTTCGTCATGCCCGCCGCCGGCGAAGCTGGCGCCTCGTCTTCTGCCAACGGCGTCTATCTCATCGAGGAAGATGATACAGGGCGAGTTTTCCTTGGCCTGTTTGAAGAGATCGCGGACTCGCGACGCGCCCACCCCGACGAACATCTCGACGAAGTCGGAACCGCTGATCGAGAAGAACGGCACGTCGGCCTCGCCCGCGATTGCCTTGGCCAACAACGTCTTGCCGCAGCCGGGCTCGCCGACCAGGAGAATGCCGGCGGGGATTCGTCCGCCGAGGCGCTGGAACTTCTTGGGCGCCCTTAGGAACTCGATGATTTCCTGGAGTTCCTCTTTGGCTTCGTCGATCCCGGCTACGTCGGCGAAGGTAGTCTTGGTCTGGTCCTTCGGGGTGAGGCGATGGCGCGAGCGCCCGAAGCTGCCGAGCATGCCGCCGGCCCCGCCGCCGCTGCGAACCTGCCGGATGATGACAAACCAGATGACACCGAAAACGAGGAGCCACGGCAGCATGCTCACCAGAATGATGAAATACTCGGAATGCTGCTTGAACTCGACCTTCGTATTCGGAAGTCGTTCGGCGAGGTCATCGACCCTCTTGTCCAGACCTTCCTTTGGCACGCTGACCGTGAAATCGAGCGGCGCGCCGATGTCTTCGCCTTCGGGTAGCGTCTTGAATCGCCCCTCGATCGTGCCGTCGTCCTTGATGATCAATTGCTCAATGGCATCGCCGTTTTCGATATGCTTGTTGAACTGGCTCAGACTGAGCGAGCGCGACGGTGACACCTGGTTGCTCAGAAAGAGCACCAGCATCATGGCGAAACCGAGCAACAGCAGCCAACTGACCGCGTTGCGCGACATCTTCACGTTGGGACCGCCCGGTCGCTGCGGTCCAGTCGGTTTTGGCGGCGAACCGTTGCCGTCCGACATTCAATCACTCCACATACAGCAAAACTGCAATCGCGTGTTTCGGTGCCACGCCCCGGGGATCATAGCGACGCTACCACTCGGTTTCCATCGCCTCGACGATCTGCTCGGCCAAACCATCCAGCCCCCGCGTCATTCCTTGTGTGAAGGTCTCGCCGACCGGTGGAATATAGCTTACCTGATGGAGTTCTCGGGGCCTGTCCATGATGATCCGCCCTGAACGCAGATCCTTCAGGCGGACCCGCACGATGATCGTCGATCCGATCTCCCGCGGTAGGTCCGTATCGAAGTCGTTGCCCAAGGTGCGGTTCCGAACCTCGAGAATCTCACCCGTCAGCACCGCGTCAGCCCTGTCCAGCGGCGCGATGCGATACGGCGTATCCATCTCGATCCGCTTAACCACGGCTTCGGTCAAGCGAAACTCCAACTCGCGTCTGAACTCCCGCGAATGGAACATTTCCACGTGAATCGTGCGAATATCGGCCGGAAACGGGCGGGCGGTGGAATACCCACAACCGACACCGCCCAAGACGAGCAACATGACCAGCGCAGCCAGACCGGATCGTGCGGCGAGGTTGCTCGCGGGGCCGGTGAAACCGTTCATCGGGGCGCTGGTGCCACGTTGCCATGAGGCAGGGCGCGGCGCGACAGATTTGAAACCCCGGCCAACCCGGACCACACAACCGTGCTTCATCCATCAGCCTCCGTAGTCGACGGCGAAGTCGAATTCGAACCGTCCGGCTGATCGGGCGTTGCATTCAGCGCTCCGAGGAGCTCGAGACGGGTCCGCGCCTTGCTGGCCGCGACGGTTTCGGGCCAACGCTCCATGACAATACGATAGTAATAGACGGCCGAACTCAGGTGTTCGGTGCGCTCGTAATACTCCCCGATCACGTAGTGCTTTTCCGCCCGTCGGGCGCGTATCGTGTTCAGGACCGAATCGACCTGCTCGGCGGCGGCGGCGGCCGGATATCGGACGCGATAATCGACGAATCGTCCACGCGCTTCAATCAGCGGGGCGTCGTCGTATTCGACGCCGGCAAAACTGGCGAGTGCGGCGTCGGCGCTGCGTCGCAGTGCGAATCGATGATACCGACTGTTGGGATGGTCCGTGAGCAACCGACCATATTCGAGTTCGGCGAGTCCGTGATCGCCGGTCAGAAAGAGATGGTCTGCTTTCGTCTTGATCGCAAGCACGGCGATTTCGGGATCGGGCGAATCGAACGAAATCTCGTCGAGGATGGCGTATCCACGGTCGATTCCCGACAGGATGCGCAAACCCATGAACTTGCGTTTGAAACCGCCCAAATATGCCTCGGCGATCACGAATCGCTGCCGCTGCGCCTCGTCGGTCAGCTCGATTCCACCGAACCGGTCCAGGAACTCCTCGACAACGGCAAGCGCCTTGCCGTACTTGCGCTTGCCGATCCACGCCTGCCCCCGGCAGATCATCACCGCGGGGAAGTTTGCGTCATCCTCGCCGTAGTTCTTGACAAAACGCTTCGCGGATGAAAGGACGCTCCGAAAGCGTTCCTTCTCCAACAACACGCGGATGGCGAAGAGATCGCCTTTCGGCGTGCCGGGTGGGGGAGGCACGACTTCGGACCACTGCTCGCTCTTCTGATCATATTTGAGCGTGCGCAATCGTGGTTTCTGTGCATTGGCGACGTCGATCGATGCGACCCCGACCAGCCACACGCTCGCGGCTACGGTTGCCATGCCTTTACTGGTGCACCTGATGGGCACGTGTCGTTCCTCCGCCGGTTGCCGGGTCAGTTCGCTCGTCGTGCGGCATTCTATCGGCAACTCCGGTGATTCCGCAACACCGGGCGTACGGAGCCTGACCATTAGCGGGCGCTCCGGCCCGGCTGCGCGACGCCTCCTCCGCGTACTTGCGCGAGGCCATTGGAAGCGGGCTGGCTGCTATGGTAGAGTCCCGTCGTATGAGCGATCCCACGAATGTTGGCTGGGTGAATCGTGTCCGTGGCGGACATGGTGATATTACCCGCAGTCGACGTGATCAGCCCCTCGGTCAGGTCGCCGCCCGTGGCTGTCATTGCAATGTTGTTCTTCGCCGAGATCGTTCCGCTTCGACTGTCGATTGCGGCCGCCGAAAGCGTTACGCCGCCGTTGGCCGAGGAAACCGTGGTAGCAATCCGCATCGTGCCGTCGATTTCCGTCAAGTCGACGTCGCCGTTTGTGATCACGTGGATCGTGCCGGAAACGCCGTGATCCGTGTTGGCGGTCAAATCCACACGAGGATCGGCCACCAGCGGGTCGTCCGCCACTAGCTTGATGCTGGACCCCCGAATCAACTCGAAGTCAAAGCCGCCGCCGAGCGTCACGGCCTGGCTCGTGTCGGCAAACAGGCGATAGTCCAACGGCGCCGGTCCGCTGTTCGTGTCGGGAGTGAAGAACTCGGAATAGACCTGGCTCGATGCCGGAACCACGGCCACATTGATACCGGCTGCCGTGCCGGTAGAGGTGGTCTCCTGCAGGGAACTCTGGAAAAGGATGTCCATCTCACCGGTCGTATCGAGCGTGCCGCCGGCAAACAGAGCGTTCGCGGCCACGGTGTCCCGCAAGCGTCCGGTCAGGTTCAGCCACACGTCGCCGGCGGCTTCGAGATCAAAGTCGGTCGGCCGGCCCGTGCTGCGGACCAGATCCACGTTCAGACGCCGGGCGCCGGCGCCGATTGAACCGGCCGAGACCAGCTCCACCGTGTTGCTTCGAACAACGTCGGTCGCGGCGGAACCGTTGACGATGTTTCCACCCGTGTTTTCGATCCGCGTCAACCCGATCGGGTTGTCGATCAGCCCGTCGATGACGACATCCCCCGAACCTTCGTTGAGGATTTCCACTTCGACGTTGCCGCCGGGCGCCAGGTTTCCCACGGCGAATGTCAGCGATAGGCTCTCGGCGTCGAGCGAGACGTCCGGCCTCAAGACGCCATTCGTCAGACTGATATCGTTGATCACCAGGTTGAGGTCCGATTGGTTGCGAATCTTCGCGTTGGCAAAGATCGAACCGCCGCTAAAGGTCCCGCCTGCGCCGGAGATCACCCCGTCGGGCGCCGTCAGCGACTCGAACTCACC